>DATEDK010000447.1:0-7840 GCA_035281685.1 Kiloniellales bacterium
CCCTTGCGCTCTCCGCACACAAGCTCGGCGGTCCGCAGGGAACTGGTGCCCTGGTTCTCCGCCGGGACACATCGCTGGCGCCGCAGCTCAGCGGCGGGGGTCAGGAGCGCCGTCGCCGCGCCGGCACGGAGGCGGTCGCGCTGATCGCGGCCTTCGGCGCAGCACTGGGCGAGGCGGCGACCAGTCAGCCGGCGGAGGCGTCCCGGCTGGCCGCCCTGCAGCGCCTGCTGGAACGGGGATTGGCCGACCTGGGTCCACCGGTCACGCTCTTCGGTGGAGCCGCCGAGCGCCTGCCCAACACCACCTGCTTCGCTCTCGCCGGAACGCGAGCGGAGACCTTCCTGATCGCGCTCGACCTCGAGGGCGTGGCGGTCTCCTCCGGTGCGGCCTGCTCGTCGGGCAAGGTCGAGAGCTCGCACGTGCTGGCGGCGATGGGCGTGCCGACGGAAAGCGCCGCGGCCGCGCTCCGCGTCTCGACCGGCTGGGCCAGCACGAGCCAGCACGTCGAGGCCTTCCTCGCTGCCGCCGCCGCGCACTTGCGCCGCCTCGGTCGCGCTGCCTAAGTCACCGGCATGGCCGAGGCTCTCCCCAACCGAGACCAGCGACCGCTCTACCTGGACTACCAGGCGACCACGCCGGTCGATCCGCGCGTGCTGGAGGCCATGCTGCCCTTCTTCACCGAGCACTTCGCCAATCCGCACTCGGTGGAGCATGCGCCAGGCCGCTTCGTCGCCGAGGCGATGGAGGAGGCGCGCGCAGAGCTGGCGCGGCTGATCAACGCCGAGCCGCGCGAGGTCATCTTCACCTCGGGCGCGACGGAATCGAACAATCTCGCGATCAAGGGCGCGGTGCGCTTCCGGCGCAACCACGAAGGCCGCGACCGCCTCGTGACGCTCGCGACCGAGCACAAGTGCGTGCTGGAGAGCGCCGAGGCGCTGGGGCGAGAAGGCTGCCGCGTGACCCTGCTGCCGGTATGCCCCGACGGCCTCGTCGACCTCGCCGCGATGGAACGGGCGATCGACGGGAAGACCGCGCTGGTCAGCGTCATGGCGGTCAACAACGAGATCGGCGTCGTCCAGCCGCTGGCCGAGATCGCGCGGCTCGCACACGCCAAGGGCGCCTGGCTGCACAGCGACGCCGCCCAGGCGATCGGCAAGATCTCCTTCGACGTGCGCGCGCTCGATCTCGACCTGGTCTCGATTTCCGGCCACAAGATGTACGCACCCAAGGGCATCGGGGCGCTCTACGTGCGCCGTCGCCCGCGCGTGCGCCTGGAGCCGCTGTTCGACGGCGGCGGCCAGGAACGCACGCTGCGCTCGGGCACGCTGCCGGCGCCGCTGGTGGTCGGCCTCGGCCGCGCCGCCGCGATCGCGCGCGAGGAACTGGAGAGCGAGCAGGCGAAGCTCTGGCGCCTGCACCGGCGCCTGAAGGAGCGGCTGCGCAAGGAGATCCCGGGCATCGCCTTCAACGGCTCGGCCGAGGCGCGCATCCCCGGCAATCTCAACGTCACGCTGCCCGGCGTCGACGCGCAGGCGCTGTTGAAAAGCCTGCCGGAGCTTGCGCTCTCCACCGGCTCGGCCTGCACCTCGACCGAGGTCGAGCCCTCGCACGTGCTGCACGCGCTCGGTCTCAGCGATGCCGACGCGGCGGCGACGCTGCGCATCGGTTTCGGCCGCTTCACCACCGAGGCCGACGTCGACTTCGCGGCCGAGCGGCTGATTGCGGCGCAGCGCCAGCTCCGCGCCGCCTGAGGCAGGGATCGAGCAAGGACCGCCTTCGCGGCTCTGGACAAGGAGAGGGCGAATCCCTACCAAGCGGCTTCCGAACGCGAGGGGTTTGGGGACGAGCCCGGCACGATGCCGAAAATGACGTTCATTCTGCGCGATGGCAGCCGAAAGGAGGTCGATGCTCCGGTCGGTCTTTCGGTGCTGGAGATCGCGCACCGCAACAACGTCGACATCGAAGGCGCCTGCGAAGGCTCGCTCGCCTGTTCGACCTGCCACGTGATCGTCGAGAAGGAGTGGTACGGTCGCCTGAAGTCCGCGACGGAGGACGAGGAGGACATGCTGGACCTTGCCTTCGGCCTCACCGCGACCTCCAGGCTCGGCTGTCAGCTCATCATCACGCCCGAGCTCGACGGCCTCACGGTCCGCCTGCCCGCGGAAACCCGCAACCTGATGCTGGAGTAGCCCGCTGGGCGCGGCCGACACCAAGGCCCTGGGCAACGCGCTGGGCGGCCGGTTGTTCGGCCTGCTGAAAGAGCGCTCGCGCGCCACCTGGCGGGCCTACAGCGAGCACGCCTTCGTCCGTGGCCTGGCCGACGGCACGCTGCCGGAGCCCTGTTTCCGCCACTATCTGGTGCAGGACTACGTCTTCCTGATCCACTACGCTCGCGCCCATGCGCTGGCCGTCTACAAGGGCGAGACCGTCGAGGAGCTGCGCTACGCCGCCGCCGGCGTCAGCGGCATCCTAGTCGAGGAGCTGAAGCTGCACCTTGCCTACTGCGCCAAGTGGGGCCTGGACGAGGCCCAGGTCATGGCCACGCCCGAGGACCCGCGCAACATGGCCTACACCCGCTACGTACTGGAGCGCGGGCTTGCCGGCGACTACCTCGACCTGCTGGTCGGTCTGGCGCCCTGCACGCTGGGCTATGCCGAAATCGGCCATCGGCTTTTGACCGATCCGGCAACGCAGCGCCGCGATAATCCGTATTATCCATGGATCGAAAGCTACGGCGGGCCCATTTTTCAGCAATTGGGCCGTGACACCGCCGATCACCTCGATCGCGCGGCGGAGCGGCGACTTGGCTGGGACTTCGAGCAGTCGCCGCGGTTCGAGGAACTTGCCCGAACCTTCGAGGCGGCGACCCGTCTGGAAGTCGGGTTCTGGGAGATGGGGTTGGACGCGCCTCGCCCTTGAGGCTCGCCAGCGCCGCCAACGCGAAGGAGACCCGGATGCCTATCCTGTTCCGCCTGCTGGCCGTCATCGGCCTGATGATGTCGCTCAGTGCCTGCTATGTCACCACCGGCAGCATCATCCCGCCCGAGCGCGCCGAGGCTCTGCCCGGCCTCGAGGGCAACTGGACCACGGTCGAGGGCGAGGCGACGGATGTCGCCACCATCGCCACGGTGGCCGGAACGAACGACTACCAGATGACCTCCACTGCGCCCGACGCCGAGGGCCAGGTGCTGCTGATGCGCGGCTTCAACCTGGCCGGCGACACCTACGTCGCCCAGGTCTGGGACCAGGCGGCGCCGGAGGAGGGTACCATCCTGGTGTTCCTGGTGTTCCAGGGCGACACGATCGCGATCGTCGCCACCACCGATGACACCCAGCAGATGGCGGCTGCGCACAGCGTCACGCTCGGCCAGGACAACATCGAGGTGACCGGCGAGCCGGCGAACATCCTCGCCTTCCTGGAGGACCATGCGGACGCCGCCTTCACCCCGCCTGAGCCGATGATGAAGCGGGTGAACTGAGCCTTCCGCAGAGTACGCGATGCCCAGGGGCGCGGCTCCGCCGTCCATCGTGGCGGCGGCGCCGTGCCCCTTCCTTTTCCGCCGGCCGCTGGCGGACCTTTGGCTTCGCCCCTGGTTCGACTGGCTGGGGCTGCGCTTCGTCTCCCGCTTCTATTTCCCGGTCTCGCGCGGCTGGGCCAGCGCGGCCGAGCCTGGCTGTACCGTCGAGGCCTTCCGCGCCGCACACGCCTTGCCGGGCGCTGCCGCGCCCGCGCTTGCCCCGGCGCTGGAAAGGGTCGCCCGCGCATCCGAGCGCTACGCCGCGCGACACTGGCGCTGGCAGCAGGCCTTCTTCGGCCCGGAGGACCTTGCTCCCGCGGCGCTCGCTGCCATCGAATGCGAGCGCAGCGAAGCCGCGCACGCCTTCATGGCGCTGCGCCAGCTCTTCGGACGCTGGCGGCGGAGGTTGCCGGCGGCCGCGTGGTCGATCGCCGGGCCGGACGAGGTGCACCGGCGGCACGGCCATCGCCTGGCGCAGCCGGAGCGCGCCTATGCCGTGCCCGCGAGCGGCGAGATCCTGCGCTCGCGCAGCGCGCCCGCCGCCTGGGGATCCGTCGGCTGGCTCAGCTTCGTCTCGCCGGTCCTCGCCGACCGCGTCACCGCTCGAGTCGAGGAGCCCGCGGCCCCGCGACAGGACAGACCCACGCTCATCCTGCTGCACGGCATCGCCATGGAGGACGAGATGTGGCGGCCGCGGCCGGACCCCTTCGGGCGCCTGCGCGCGGCCGGCTGGCGCATCGTCAAGCCGGAAGGGCCCTGGCACGGTCGCCGGCGCCTCAGCGGTACCTACGGCGGCGAGCCGGTGATGGCGCGCGGCCTCGAGGGCTTCCTCACGCTGTTCGAGGCCTGGGTGGCGGAGACCGCGCTCTTGATCGCCTGGGCGCGCCGCCAGGGCGGCCCGGTGGTGCTGGCCGGCATCTCGCTCGGGGCGCTGACCGCGCAGCTCCTGGCCTCGGAGGCGCGGCGCTGGCCGGCCGAGCTTTCGCCCGATGCGCTGCTGCTGATCGGCACCTCGGCCTCGATGCCCCGCGCCGCCTACGATGGGGCGCTCGCCAAGGCGCTGGAGATGCCACGCCGCCTGGCCGAGGCCGGCTGGGAGCGCGAGCAGCTCGAGCCCTGGCTGACGCTGCTCGAGCCGGCGGAGTGCGCGCTGCCGCCGGAGCGCATCGTGCTGCTGCTCGGCAACCGCGATCGCGTGACGCCCTTCGACAGCGGGCTGCTGCTGGCCACGCGCTGGCAGGTGCCGCCGCAGAACATCTTCCGGCCCCGGCAGGGGCATTTCTCCGTGGCGCTCGGCCTGACCGCCTTTCCGGCGCCACTCGACCGGCTGCGTCAGGTGGTGGGGGCGCTGCCCTAGGTCCTGACGGCGGTGACCAGGAGCGCAGGCGCGGGGAAGGCGACGCGGCCGTCCCGATCGGCATAGGGCTTGAGCACCGTCTTCGCTTCGGCCAGCAGTCGGCTGTATTGCGTGTCGTCGAGCACGTCAGCCAGCGTCCAGCCCTTGATGTCGGTGTGAACCCACGCCTCGACCGAGGCGAAGCGCGCCGTGCCGTCGACGGTCGTCAGCTGAGGCGACGCGATCCCTGCATCGCGGAACAGCGCGAGCAGCGCTCGCTCGTCGCCCAGTACGAAGGGCGCGTGCAGCGAACTCGCAACCTCGCGCCCGAACAGCCGGTCGAGCAGCGCCGCCAGCGTTGCGTAGCCAGGCGACCGCTGCAGCGCCGCCCACACGGCCACGGCGAGGCGACCGCCTGGGCGCAGCACGCGCCACATCTCGCGGAGCGCCGCCTTGCGGTCCTCGAAGAACATCAGGCCGAACTGGCAGGCGACGGCATCGAAGCTTGCAGCGGCGAAGGGCAGGCTCTCCGCCCGACCGCTCTGCCAGCCGATCGACGGCGCCAGGCGGCGCGCGACCGCGAGCATTGCCTCGTTGCGGTCCAAGCCGACGACCTGGCCGGCAGTCGCCACCCGCCGCGCCGCTTCCCGCGCCACGACGCCCGTGCCGCAGGCCACGTCCAATACCCGATCCTCCGGATGCAGCCGGAGCGCGTCGGCGATCCGGGGAGCGAACTGCCCGAAGAGGGCAGGGACAAAGAATTCCTCGTAGATGTCGGCAGCAGTGCCTGTGAGCTGCCCGCTGGTGTGGTCGTCCATGACCGCTCTCCCTGCTGGCGATGCCCCCTATCGGTTCTAAGTAGACCGATTTGCATAGTAGGTAGACCGTTCGACAGAGCGAGTCAAGCCTGCTATGAGGCTGCATGGCCAGCGACACCCGCGCCCGCATGATCGAGACCACCGCCCGGCTGCTGCAGCATCGCGGGTATTACGGCACATCGCTGAACGACATCCTGAGCGAGAGCGACGCACCGCGCGGCTCGCTCTACTTCCACTTCCCCGGTGGCAAGGACCAGCTCGTCATCGAGGCGACGCGCGCCGCGATTGCGCTCGCGACCGAGGAGCTCGAAGCGGCGCTGCGCGAAACCCCGACACCCGGCGGCGGCGTGCGGCGCTACGTCGAGGCCGCCGCCGACCTGATGCTACAGAGCGACTTCACCTTCGGCTGTCCGGTCGCGCCGGTGATCCTCGATGCCGCCGGCCAGGTGAAGGAGCTGGAGCGGCTCTGCCGCGCGGCGCTCGACGCCTGGACCGAGGCGATCGAGCAGGCCATCGCCGCGAGCGGCGTCACCCCCAGGCGGGCCGCGTCACTCGCGGTCATGGCGGTGTCCGCGATCGAGGGTGCGCTCGTGCTGTGCCGCGCACGGCGTGGCGTCGAGCCCCTGCGTCAGGTGTCCCGCGAGCTGGAGAGCCTGATCGACGGTGCTGCGCCCGCGCGGACCGCGACCGCCAGCCGGCGCAGGGCCTGACTTGCCGGCCAAGCCGCCATCCCTATAGTGCCGGCCATGTTCGACGCCCATGCCCTCTTCGGTCCCGACGCGCCGCCTGCCGGCGCGCGCGTCGTCGTGGCCATGTCGGGCGGGGTCGATTCCTCGGTCGTCGCCTGGCTGGCGCGCGAGGCCGGCTACGAGACCGTCGGCCTCACGCTGCAGCTCTACGACCACGGCGCGGCGGTACAGAAGAAGGGCGCCTGCTGCGCCGGTCAGGACATCCACGACGCGCGCGCCGTCGCCGAGCGCCTCGGCATCGCGCACTACGTGCTGGACTATGAGGAGCGCTTCCGCCGCGCGGTGATGGCCGACTTCGCGGCGAGCTACGCCCGGGGCGAGACGCCGATCCCCTGCGTGCGCTGCAATCAGCGCGTCAAGTTCGCCGACCTGCTCGAGGCGGCGCGGGAGCTCGGCGCCGCGGCGCTCGCCACCGGTCACTACGTGGCGCGCAAGTTGGGCGGCGGGGGCCCGGAGCTGCACGTCGCAGCCGATCCCTCGCGTGACCAGAGCTACTTCCTCTTCGCGACCACGGCAACGCAGCTCGCCATCCTGCGCTTCCCGCTGGGCACACTCAGCAAGGACGAAACACGGCGCCTCGCCGCCGAGGCCAAGCTGCCGGTGGCGGCCAAGCCGGACAGCCAGGACATCTGCTTCGTGCCGCAGGGCCGCTATGCGAGCGTGGTCGAGCGGCTGCGGCCGGGTGCGGCCGAGCCCGGCGAGATCGTGCATCTCGACGGCCGTGTGCTCGGGCGCCACGCCGGAGTCATCCACTTCACCATCGGCCAGCGCCGCGGCCTTGGCCTCGACGCGGAGCCCGGGCCGCTCTTCGTCGTGGCGCTCGATGCGGCGCGGAAGCGCATCGTCGTCGGGCCGGAAAGCGCGCTTTTCCACCAGCAGGTTCCGCTCGGCGAGAGCCATTGGCTGGCGCGGCCGGCGGCCGACGACTCGATCTCCGTGAAGCTGCGCTCGGCGCAGGCCCCTGTGCCGGCGCGGCTCGCGGGCGAGGCGATCACGCTGCTGGAGCCGCAGCGCGCGGTGACGCCCGGCCAGGCCGCCGTCTGCTACAACGGCACGCGCTTGCTCGGCGGCGGCTTCATCCGCAGCGCCGAGCGCGCGGCGGCCTGACCCATGCGTGCCGTTTTTGGGTTCGCGCTGCTGCTCTGGTCGACGGTCGGAGCACAGGCCTTCGACCCCGTCGGCCTCTGGCGCTTCCACCACACCGACGGCAGCGCGTTCTTCGGCCGCCTCTATCCCGACCATCGCGCGACCACCGATTTCGGCGACGGCGAGACCGGTCTCTGGCGCCGCGAGGGCGAAGCCGTGCGCATGGTCTACACCGACGGCTGGGACGATCTGTTGGGCGCGGTCGACGGGGGCTTCGCCAAACGCAGCTGGGAGCCCGGCGCGGACCGCTGCGGCCCGCCGACCAACGAGAAC
>DATEDK010000448.1:0-3902 GCA_035281685.1 Kiloniellales bacterium
CGGCAGCGAGGAGCTGGTGAACCTGGTCTACGTCGGCGGCTCGATCGCCAGCATGCTGCTGACGCTCTGCCTGCCGGCGATCTACGCGCGCCTGCCGCGGCCGCTCGTCTTCATGATCGGCACTGTCCTGATGGTCCTGGCGCCGCTGCTGATCGCGCTCGACCAGCCGGTCGCGCTCATCGTCGGCCTCGCAGCACAGCTCTGCTCGGTGGCGCTGATCGAGATCTCCCTGAACCTCTACGTGCTCGACCACGTCGAGCGGAAGAACCTGACGCGCTTCGAGCCGCTGCGCATGTCCTTTTCCGCCGCCTCGTGGACCGCCGGACCTTGGCTCGGCATCAAGGCGGCCGAGCTGCAGCCGGAGCTGCCCTTCTACCTCTCCTCCGGCGCCGCCTTGGTGCTGCTGCTCTTCTTTCTTTGGCTCAGGCCCGCGGTGCGCGCACGGGCGGTCGGCGCCAGCCTCTTCGCCAACGTCGGGCGCTTCGTTGAGCAGCCGCGCCTTCGCCTCGCCTGGGCGCTGGCCTTCGCGCGCTCGACCTGGTGGGTGCTGTTCTTCGTCAACGGCCAGATCTACCTGGTCGAAGTGCTGGGCTTCGACGAGGAGACCGCGGCCGCGCTCTCCTCGCTGGTGATGGCCGCCACCTTCCTGGTGCCGCTCTGGGGCTGGATCGGCCGGCGCATCGGCATGCGCCGCCTGCTCTGGATCGGCTACGGCCTCTCCGGCCTGGTGACGCTGAGTCTCGCCGTGCTGGCGCACCCGGCCTGGCTCGCCGCGGCGCTCCTGGTGCTGGCGGGCATCGTCACCTCGCTGATCGACGGTGCCGGCAACGTGCCCTTCCTGCGCGCGGTCAAGCCCTCGCAGCGCAGCCGCATGACCGCGGTCTTCATGACCTACCGCGACGCTTCGCAGCTGATCCCGCCGGCGATCTTCTCCGGCCTGCTCGCAATCTTCTCCTTCGGCGCGCTCTTCGCGGCCGTGGGCGCCTTGATGCTGGGCATGACCGTGCTGGTGCGCCACATCCCGCGGCGGATGTAGACTGGTTCGAGGAGGCAGCGATGGAGGCTTGGCTTTGGGCCGCCGTCGGCGGCGCGCTGATCGGCCTTTCCGCCGGACTGCTGATGGTGCTGTTGGGCCGCACCGCAGGCATCAGCGGCATCCTCGGCAGCCTGCTGCCGCCGCAGCCGGCGGGCGATTGGCTCTGGCGGGCCGGTTTTCTAGCCGGCCTTGTCCTCGGACCCTTGGTGCTCCTGCTGGTCCGCGGCCAAAGCGGCATCGGCAAGCCGGCGCTCGGCCTTGCCGGCATGGCCGTAGCCGGCCTCCTGGTCGGCGCCGGTACGGCGCTTGGATCGGGATGCACCAGCGGGCACGGCGTCTGCGGTCTGGCGCGCCTCTCCCCGCGTTCGCTCGCGGCCACGGCCACCTTCATGGGCGTGGCACTGGTCGTCGTCGCGCTGATGCGGCACGTCTTCTAGGAGGCGTCGATGAAGGATCTCATCCTCGGCCTGTTGCTGGGTGGGCTCTTCGGCTTCGGACTGGCGCTTTCCGGCATGACCGACCCCGCCGTCGTGCTCGGATTCCTCGACCCGCTGGGCGCGTGGAATCAGGCGCTCGCCTTCGTCATGGCGGGCGCGCTCGCCGTCACCTTCCTGCTCTACCGGCTGGCGCGCGTCCGACCCGCGCCGCTGGCCGCCGCAAGCTTCCACTGGCCAACCGCGACCGTCGTCGATGCTCGGCTGATCGGCGGCGCCGCGCTCTTCGGCGTCGGGTGGGGCCTGGCCGGGTACTGCCCGGGACCGGCGCTGGCATCGCTCTCCGCCAGCCACGGCGGCACGCTGGTTTTCGTCTGCGCGATGCTGGCCGGCATGGTGATCGTGCGCGCGATCAGCCAGCCCAGGGCCAACCTGCACCCGGCAGTGCGCTAGCTCAGTCGCCGCCGCGCGCCCGATCGATCGCCTGCTGCACCAGCCGAACGGCCTCCGAGGCATCGACCCAGTCCGCCACCTCCACCCACTTGCCCTTCTCCAGGTCCTTGTAGTGCCGGAAGAAGTGCGTGATCTGGTCGATCAGCACCTGAGGCAGGTCGCGGTAGCTGCGGATGTCGGTGAAATAGGGATGCAGCTTGTCCACCGGCACGGCCACGATCTTCTCGTCGCCGCCCGCCTCGTCCCGCAGCATGAGCGCGCCGACCGGGCGGCAGCGGATCACCGCGCCCGGCACCACCGGCACGTTGCCGACCACCAGCACGTCGCAGGGGTCGCCGTCCAGCGAGAGCGTGTGCGGGATGAAGCCGTAGTTGCCCGGGTAGAACATCGCGGTGTGCAGGAAGCGATCGAC
The DNA here is from genome assembly GCA_035281685.1 of Kiloniellales bacterium. GTDB lineage: Bacteria > Pseudomonadota > Alphaproteobacteria > Kiloniellales > JACOMY01 > DATEDK01. The sequence continues at coordinate 2,336 of DATEDK010000448.1, forward strand.
GAAGACCGCGCCGGAGGACTTGTCCAGCTCGTACTTCACCGGCGGCCCGCCGATCGGGTTCTCGATCACCGCGTGGAGGTCGTGCGGCGGGGCCGGGCCGGTGGAAATCTTCGAAATATCCATGGCGCTTCTCCAGGCGCCCACTAGGCAGCAGCCCGGCGCGGCGTGCAACGCGAAAGGTGGAAGCGCTACTTGTCGCGCGGCAGCTCGAGGCTGCGCGCGGCAGGCAGCCTGCCGCTGCGCCAGTCGCGCACCGAGCGGGAGAGCAGCAGCGCCACGTTGCGCACCTCCTGCTGGAAGGCCGCGTCGGCATCGAGCGCCTGGTGGTTGGTGGCATAGGGCTCCCAGTAGCCGACGTAGCGGTCGAGCTCCGCCTTGGTGCCGGCGGATTCCAATCCCATGGTGGAGAGCCAGTCGGCCAGCTGGCGGCGCAGGTTCTCGGCGCCCTCGGCATCGGCGTGCACGACGACGCCGAAGCGCCGGCCGGCGAGCGGACGCGGGTAGTGCCAACCGGCCATCTCGATCTGCTTTGCCTTCGCCGCGTCCTTGCCCTGCGTCAGCGTCGGGTCGGGATTGCCGCCGTCGGCGCAGACCAGGCGGTCGATCATCAGCTTCATCGACGAGGAGCTGTGGAACCAGTTGACCGGCGTCAGCAGCAGCACGCCGTGCGCCTCGATCCAGAGCGGGAAGATGTCGTTCATCCAATCCTGCGTCTGCCCCAGCCCGTGGTTCGGGTAGCAGGAGCAGGGCCAGTGGCAGAGCGGCGCGGCGGTGGAGAAGCAAGCCTTGCAAGGATAGATGCGCCGGCCGTACTCGCTGGCCAACCGCGCCAGGTCCAGCACCTGGACCTGACCGCCCTCCCCCTCGAGGATCTGGCGCGCGATCTCGAGGAGGCGCCAGGTCTTCGACATCTCGCCGGGGCAGGTGTGTTCGCTGCGCGAAGAGCCGTTGATCAAGAGGAAGCGGTCGGGACCGGTCTTGTCGTCGTGCCGTTGCTGCGCCGCCTTGATGGCGTCGCGGGCCGCGAGCCAGTCGACCGAGAGATCGTAGTCGGGATCGGCGAACTCCGGGCCGGCCTTGCGGGTCTGCGGCGCCTTGCGGCCGGCGCTATAGGCCTGCCACGCCGCCTCGGCGATGCGCGCCAGCTCGCCCTGCAGCGGCTCGTAGCCGGGATCGCGGAACTGCTGGAGATAGCGTTGTTTGAAGGTCGCCTCGTCCAGTTCCGGGCTCGGCATGCCTTTGCGGGGCGCGGGTGCTGCGACAGCGCTCATCTTCGGTTCGCACCTCGAACGATTGTCGTCCGAGAGGAAGTGCCGCAGCCTCCCTTCGGTTCCGCCGACCGCTTGGCCGGCTCGCCGCTTCGTCGATAGACTGCGGCTCGCCTTGGTTGTGCGAACGTCCGGAGCGGAGGGCGCCGATGTCGCTGCTTGCCTGGGCCAATCGCGCACTGGACGGACTGCGGGACAGCTGGCCCAGCCGGTGCCTGCGCTGCGGCGGCGGCGCCCTGCGCTTCCTGGGTTGGCCCCTGGCGACCACGCTGATCGCCTGGGCCGCCATCGCCACCGAG
>DATEDK010000449.1:0-6347 GCA_035281685.1 Kiloniellales bacterium
GTGGTCTCCGCCGCGCTCTTCCTCATCGTCGGCGTGGTCTACGACCGCCTGCACACCCGCGAGATCGCGCGCTACGAGGGTCTGGCCGACCAGATGCCGAAGTATGCGCTGATCTTCATGATCTTCATGCTGGCCTCGGTCGGGCTGCCGGGGACCTCGGGCTTCGTCGGCGAGTTCCTCGTCATCGTCGGCGCGTTCGAGGTCAACGCCTGGGTGGCGCTGCTCGCCGCCAGCGGCATGGTGCTGGGCGCCGCCTACATGCTCTGGCTCTACCGCCGGGCCATCTTCGGCGTGGTCCGCCGCGCCGACCTCAAGACCATGCTCGACGTGAACTGGCGCGAGAAGCTGGTCTTCGCGCCGCTCATCGCGCTGGTGTTCTGGATGGGCATCTATCCTTCCAGCTTCATCGACGTGATGTCTCCCTCGGTCGAGAAGCTGATCGCCGACTATGACGCCGACATCGCCGCCGCCGCGGCGCGCGATGCCGTGGCCCGGCGTTAGGGGAGGGATCGGCCATGGTCTCGTACGATCTCTTCCTGGCGCTCCCCGAGCTGATCCTCTGCGGCGCCGCCATCGTCCTCCTGATGGTGGGCGCCTTCGCCGGGCGCGAGCGGGCGATCGCCGTCCTCTGGCTGACGGTGCTGGCGATGATCGCCGCGGCGGCCGTCATCCTCTTCACCGAGCGCGAGGCCGCCACCGCCTTCAACGGCCTCTTCGTCGTCGACCGCTTCGGCGACTTCATGAAGCTGCTGACCCTGCTCGGCGCGGGCTTGACCACGATCCTCTCGCTGCACTTCATCCAGCGCGAGGAGATGGTGCGCTTCGAGTTTCCGGTCCTGCTGCTCTTCGCCACGCTCGGCATGATGCTGATGATCTCCGCGGGGAACCTCATCAGCCTCTACATGGGCCTGGAGCTGCAGAGTCTCTCGCTCTACGTCGTGGCGGCCTTCCGGCGCGACTCGCTGCGCAGCTCCGAAGCAGGGCTCAAGTACTTCGTCCTGGGCGCTCTCTCCTCGGGCATGCTGCTCTACGGCGCCTCGATGATCTACGGCTTCACCGGCACGGTCGACTTCGTCCAGCTCGGGCAGGTCTTCGCTGCCGCCAAGGCGACGGGCGAGCCGATCTCGCTCGGTCTCATCGTCGGCCTCGTGTTCCTGCTGGCCGGCCTCTGCTTCAAGATCGCGGCCGTGCCCTTCCACATGTGGACGCCCGACGTCTACGAGGGCGCGCCGACCGCGGTCACCGCCTTCTTCGCCGCCGCGCCGAAGATCGCCGCCATGGCGCTCCTGATGCGCGTGCTGCTCGATCCCTTCGGTCCGCTGCTCGCGGAGTGGCGGCAGATCATCTGGGCGGTCGCCGTCGCATCCATGGCGCTCGGCGCCTTCGCCGCCATCGCGCAGAGCAACATCAAGCGCCTGATGGCCTATTCCTCGATCGGCCACGTCGGCTACGCGCTGATCGGCTTGGCCGCCGGCACGGCGCAGGGCGCGGAGAGCGTGATGGTCTATCTCGCGATCTATCTCGCGATGACCGTCGGCACCTTCGCCTGCATCCTCTCGATGCGCCGCAAGGGCCGCCTGGTCGAGGGCATCGACGATCTCAAGGGCCTGGCGCGCACGCAGCCGATGATGGCGCTGGCGCTCGCGGTCTTCATGTTCTCCATGGCCGGCATCCCGCCGCTCGCCGGCTTCTTCGCCAAGCTCTACGTCTTCCTCGCCGCGGTCGAGACCGGGCTCTACATCCTGGCGGTGCTGGGCGTGCTGTCCTCCGTGGTGGGCGCCTACTACTACCTGCGCATCGTGAAGCTGATGTACTTCGACGAGGCCGACGAGGCCTTCGACCGGCCGCTCGCGGGCGAGGTCGGCCTGATCCTGGCCGCGACCGGGATCGTCATCGCGCTCTTCGCCGTCGTGCCCGGTCCGCTGTTCGACAGCGCCGCCGCCGCCGCGCAGTCGCTGGTGGCGCCCTGACCGGTCTCGCCTTGCCGCCAGTTGGTTTGCCCGGGGGCTGGCGCCTGGAGCGTCATGAGAGCCTGCCCAGCACGATGGACCGTGCGCGGGCGCTGGCGGAGGCGGGCGAGCGCGGCGACCTCGTCGTCTGGGCGGGGCAGCAGACGGCCGGGCGCGGCCGTCAGGGCCGGTCCTGGGTCAGCCCGCCTGGGAATCTCTACGCCACGCTCCTTCTGCGGCCCGCGGGACCGCCAGCCGCCGCCGCGCGCCTCGGCTTCGCTGCCGGTCTCGCGCTGGCCGACGCCGCTTCGGCCTGGATCGCGCCGGAGCGCGTGACGTTGAAGTGGCCGAACGACCTGATGCTCGACGGCGCCAAGGCCGCCGGGATCCTGCTCGAAGCCTCCGGCCGCGCGGAGCGCGTGGACTGGCTGATGATCGGCAGCGGCGTGAACCTCGCCTCGCACCCCGAGGGCCTCGACTATCCCGTCGCCAGCTTCGCCGGCGCAGGGGCTGCGGTGACGCCGGGAGAGCTGCTGCAGAGTTACGTCAAGTTCTTCGACATCTATCGGAACTTGCTCATGGCACAGGGTTTTTCTCCGCTGCGCCACGCCTGGATGAAACGCGCGCAAGGGCTGGGGCAGCGGATGACGGCGCGCCTGCCCGGCGCCAGCCATTCGGGTATCTTCCGGGATCTGGACGAGGATGGCGCGCTCGTTCTGGAGGAGGGGCCGGGCCGGCGCCGCCGCATCACCGCGGCCGAGGTCTACTTCGGCTGAGGCGAGGGCGAGGGGAGGGGGGTGCATGCTGCTCGTGGTCGACTCCGGCAACACCAACGTGGTCTTCGCGCTTTACGAGGATCGCACGATGCGGGGCAAGTGGCGCGCCTCGGCGGACTCGCGCCGCACGCCGGACGAGTACGCCGTCTGGCTCGCCCAGCTCATGGCGCTGCAGGGCTTCCAGTTGAGTGACGTGACCGGCGCGATCGTCTCCAATGTCGTGCCGGCCGCCGCCTATGGCCTGGTGAACTTCATCCGGCGCTACTGCGCGAGCGAGCCGGTCATGGCCGAGGAGGCCTGGGCGCGCATGGGCGTGCCGATCCGCATCGACCGCCCCGAGCAGGTCGGCGCCGACCGCGTGGTGAACGCCGTGGGTGCGCACGCCAAGTACGCGGGACCGCTGATCGTCGCCGACTTCGGCACGGCCACGACCTTCGACATCGTGGGAGCGGACGGCGGCTACGAGGGCGGCGTCATCTGCCCCGGTCCCAACACCTCGATCGAGGCGCTCTACCTCGCCGCCGCCCGCCTGCCCCGCATCGCCATCGAGAAGCCGGAGCACGTGATCGGCAAGGCGACCGTGCCGGCCATGCAGTCCGGCGTGTTCTGGGGCTACGTCGGCCTGACCGAGGGCCTGGTGAAGCGCATCAAGGAGGAATACGGCCGGCCGATGACGGTGATCGCGACCGGCGGTCTCGGCGTGCTCTTCATGCAGGTGACCGACGCCATCGATCACCACGAGCCGGATCTCACGCTGGACGGCCTGGTGCTGCTTTACGAAGGCAAGCGGCATTGATCGATCCGACGACCATCACGGCGCCGGGCGCCGATCAGCTCTGGTTCCTGCCGCTGGGCGGGTCCGGCGAGATCGGCATGAACCTGAACCTCTATGGCCATGCGGGCCGCTGGCTGATGATCGACCTCGGCGTCACCTTCCCGGAGGAGGGGCAGCATCCCGGCGTCGAGGTGCTGATGCCCGACCCGAGCTTCATCGTCGAGCGCCGCGACGCGCTCGCAGGCCTGGTGCTGACGCACGGTCACGAGGACCACATCGGCGCGGTGCCCTACCTCTGGCCGCGGCTGAAATGCCCGGTCTACGCCACGCCCTTCACCGCGCACCTGGTGCGCCGCAAGCTGCAGGAGGCGGGCCTCTTGGCCGAGGTCGACCTCTTCGAGGTGCCGCTTTCCGGCCGTTTCACCGTGGGACCTTTCGAGCTCGAGCTGATCGGGCTCACGCACTCCATCCCCGAGCCCAATGCCATCGTCATCCGCACCCGGCTGGGCACTGTCCTGCACACCGGCGACTGGAAGCTCGATCCCGATCCGGTGGTCGGCCTCGACTACGACGACGAGGCCCTGCGGGCGCTGGCGGACGAGGGCGTGCTGGCACTGGTGGGCGACAGCACCAACGCCATGGTCGAGGGCACCTCCGGCTCCGAGGCCGCCGTGCGCCAGGCGCTGATCGAGCTCGTGGGCCAGCAGAAGAACCGCGTGGCCGTCGCCTGCTTCGCCACCAACGTCGCGCGCGTCGACTCCGTGCTGGCGGCCGCCAAGGCGTCGGGCCGCCGCGTCTGCCTCGTGGGCCGCTCGATGAAGCGCGTCTTCGAGGCGGCGCTCGACACCGGTTACCTCAAGAATCTGCCGCCGATGGTCGAAGAGGAGGACGTCGGTTATCTGCCGCGCGAGGAGGTGCTGCTGCTGGTGACCGGCAGCCAGGGCGAGCCGCGTGCCGCGCTCTCCCGCCTGGCGCAGGGCGAGCACCGTCACGTCACGCTGGAGCGCGGCGACACGGTGATCTTTTCCTCGCGCGTGATCCCCGGGAACGAGAAGGCGATCGATCGCCTGCAGGCCGCGCTCTTGAAGCTCGGCCTGACCGTGCTGACCGACGCCGACCACTTCGTGCACGTCTCCGGCCATCCGGCGCGCGACGAGCTGATCCAGATGTACCAGTGGGTGCGGCCCAAGGTGGCGATCCCCGTGCACGGCGAGCCGCGCCACCTGACCGCGCACGCGGCGCTCGCGGCCGAGTGCCAGGTGCCGACGTCCCTTGTCGCCGCCAACGGCGAGCTGATCCGTCTCGCTCCCGGCCGCAGCGAGGCGGTGGGCCACGTGCAGGCCGGGCGCCTCGCGCTGGACGGCACGCGGCTGGTGCCGGTCGAGAGCGGGGCGATCCGCGCGCGGCAGAAGCTGGCTTACGCCGGCTCGGCGCTGGCGACCGTGGTGCTCGACCGCAAGGATCGCCTGCTGGCCGATCCGCGCATCACCGTGCAGGGGCTGATGGAAGACGAGGCCGAGCTCGACTGGGCCGCGGCCGAGCTGCGCCAGGCCTTCGAGGCGCTGAAGCCCGCCGAACGCAGCGACGACTCCCAGGTGCGCGAGATGCTCCGCCGCGCGCTCCGCAAGGCCATGTTGCGCGAGACGGGGAAGAAGCCGCTGGCGGACGTGCAGGTGATCAGGGTTTGATCCACCTCTCCCGAGGGAGACCTCTGCGAAACAACTAACTAAACTGTCTTCCCGGAAAGCGCGCAGCGCTTATCCGGGACCCATAGGACGGGATGTGCGGAATTCAATGTTGCGCGCATTCCCATCCATGGATCCCGGCTCTCCGCTTCGCTGCGGCCGGGAAGACAAAGTGGGGATTTCGCAGAGGTCTCCGAGGGGAGAGGTCTGCGAAAGCCTGGGTTTGATCTGATCTCGTCACCCCGGACGCGCTGCAGCACGCAGTGCTGCTGCGCAGATCCGGGGCTTCATTGGGACTCCGAGCCGCCCCGGATCAGCACCGCACCGCTACGCGCTGCGGTGCATCCGGGGTGACGAGTTTCGGAGAGGTCTCCCTCGGGAGAGGTCAGTTGGAGCGACAAGCTCTCCCTTGCTTCATCGCACTGACCTCGCCACCTTGGTCCCATGATCGGACGCTTGAACCACGTCGCCATCGCGGTGCCGGACCTCGAGGCCGCCGCTGCGATCTACCGCGCCACGCTCGGCGCCAAGGTGTCGGAGCCGCAGGCGGAGCCGGATCACGGCGTCACCGTGATCTTCGTCGAGCTGCCCAACACCAAGATCGAGCTGCTGCATCCGCTGGGTGCGAATTCACCGATCAAGGCCTTCCTCGAGAAGAATCCTTCCGGCGGCATCCATCACCTCTGCTACGAGGTGCCCGACATCCTGGCCGCGCGCGACCAGCTGAGGAAGAGCGGAGCGCGCGTGCTGGGCGACGGCGAGCCGAAGATCGGCGCGCACGGCAAGCCCGTGCTCTTCCTGCATCCCAAGGACTTCGTCGGCACGCTGGTCGAGCTGGAGCAGGCCTGAGGGAGCGGCGGCGATGACCGTCTTCACCGGCTTCCTCGTCTACACCTGCATCTGGTGGATGGTGCTGTTCTGCGTGCTGCCCTGGGGGGTGCGCGCCGCCGAGAAGCCGCGGCCGGGCCACGCCCCCTCCGCGCCGGAGCGGCCGAACATCGGCCGCAAGATGGCGGTCACCACGGCGATCGCCACGGCGATCTTCGCCGTGGTCTACGTGATCATCGAGTACCATCTGATCTCGTTTGTCCGCTGAGCTGGTGAAGGGAAAGACCAACGCCCCTCACCCTGTCCCTCTCCCCGCAAGCGGGGCGAGGGGACC
>DATEDK010000450.1:0-6691 GCA_035281685.1 Kiloniellales bacterium
CACTGGTTCTCGGATGAGCCCGCTGGCGAGCCCGCCGGCGCGCCCGCCCCTGGCCCGCAGGCCTGACAGGTGCGCCTTGGACGCAACCAGCTCGACCCCCATGGTCCAGGGCGAGACCCCGAAGGAGGTCGTGGGCGACGAGGTCGCGGAGATGCTGCCCGAGCGCGGGCCGCTGCGCCGCTGCCTCGCCTCGGGCGAGGTGTTGCCCAAGGCTGAGCTGCTGCGTTTCGTCGTCGATCCCTCGGGCACGCTGGTGCCCGACGTCGCGGGCCGCTTGCCGGGCCGCGGATTGTGGCTGAAACCCGAGCGCGCTATGATCGAGCGCGCGGTGACACGGCGTCTCTTCGCCAAAGCGGCGAAGGCGCCGGTCCGGGTCCCAGAGGATCTCATCGATCGCTTGCAGTCGCTCGAGCGGCGGCGGCTGTTCGATCTTCTGGGACTGGCGAAACGAGCCAGCCTGGTGGTCGCCGGCTTCGAGAAGGTTCGCGCTGCCCTACAGGAGGGTCGCGCGGCACTGCTCTTCGAGGCCAGCGACGGTGCGGCCGACGGCCGCGACAAGCTGCTGCAGCTTGCCGGCCACGTGCTGCCGGACCTCAGGACGGCTCGAGTGTTTTCTGCCGAGGAGCTCGGCCGGGCCGTCGGTCGCGAGCCGATCGTGCACCTGGCGCTGCTGCCGGGTGGAGTGACCGAGCGTCTCGATCAGGCGCTGACCAGATTGGATGCGATGAGAGGCGGGGGCCGCGAAGGTGGCGACAGGTGAGACCGAAGGTATGACGAACGAGACGGAAAAGACTTCGCTGAAGCTGCGCCCGGGCAAGCTCGAGCTGAAGAAGACGGTGGAGACCGGCTCGGTCCGCCAGTCGTTCAGCCACGGCCGCACCAAGACCGTGACGGTCGAGGTGAAGAAGAAGCGCACCTTCGCGCCGGGCGACGGCGGTCGCATGACCGAGGTGCGCGTCGAGGAGAAGCCGCAGGCGCGCGCCGAGGCCGCGCCGGTCGTCGTGATCGAGAAGCCGGAGCCGGCCCCACCGCCGCCACCGGCCGACAATCTGACCGAGTTCGAGCGGCAGACGCGCAGCCGCGCGCTGGAGGAGTCGCGCAAGCGCGCCGAGCAGCGCGCGGTCGAGGAGGCGGCCGAAGCCCGCCGCCGCGCCGAGGAAGAAGAGCGCCGCCGCCAGGCCGAGCAGGAGGCTGCCCAGCTCGCCCGCGCCGAGGCCGAGCGGCATCGCAAGGAAGAGGAGGCGCGCAAGCTCCTCGAGGCCGACGAGGCCAAGCGCAAGAAGCCCGAGCAGGCGGCCGAGCCGGAACCCGCGGCGCCTGAGGTCGAAACCGCGCCGGACACCGACGAGGGCGAGGTCGCGCTCGACGAGCTCGGCGGCCGCATCAAGAAGGCGAAGAAGGCGCCGGTGAAGGCGCCGGCGCGCGATCGCAACGAGCCGCGCCGCCGCCAGGGCCGCCTCACCATCAGCCAGGCGCTGGACAGCGAAAGCGAGGAGGAGCGGCAGCGCTCGCTCGCCTCGGTGCGCCGCCAGCGCGAGAAGCTGAAGGCCATGCAGGCGACACAGCAGCGCCAGATTCCGAGCAAGGTCGTGCGCGAGGTGGTGGTGCCGGAAACCATCACCGTCCAGGAGCTGGCCAACCGCATGGCCGAGCGCGGCGGCGAGGTGGTGAAGACGCTGATGCGCCTGGGCGTGATGGCGACCATCAACCAGGTGATCGATGCCGACACCGCCGAGCTGGTGGTGAGCGAGTTCGGTCACAGCCTGCGCCGCGTGTCGGCGGCCGACGTCGAGCAGGGCCTGCGCCAGGAGGTCGCCGACGAGACCGAGCACATGCAGGCGCGTCCGCCGGTGGTCACCGTCATGGGTCACGTCGACCACGGCAAGACCTCGCTGCTCGATGCCTTGCGGCACACCGACGTGGCCGCTGGCGAGGCCGGCGGCATCACCCAGCACATCGGCGCCTATCAGGTGCAGCTCCCCTCGGAGCAGCGCATCACCTTCATCGACACGCCGGGCCACGCCGCCTTCACCGCGATGCGCCAGCGCGGCGCCACGGTCACCGACATCGTGGTGCTGGTGGTGGCCGCCGACGACGGCATCAAGGAGCAGACGGTCGAGGCGATCAATCACGCCCGCGCCGCCGGAGTGCCGATCATCGTGGCGATCAACAAGATGGACATGCCCGGAGCCAACGCGCAGCGCGTCCGCCAGGGCCTGCTCAGCCACGAGTTGGTGACCGAGGACATGGGCGGCGAGGTGCTGGCCATCGAGGTCTCCGCGAAGACCGGCATGGGCCTCGACAAGCTCGAGGAAGCGATCCTGCTGCAGGCCGAGCTGCTCGACCTCAAGGCGAATCCGGCCCGTCCGGCCGAGGGCGTCATCATCGAGTCCAAGCTGGAGAAGGGCCGCGGCGCGGTTGCCACGGTGCTGGTGCGCAGCGGCACGCTGCACGTCGGCGACATCTTCATCGCCGGCTCCGAGTGGGGCCGGGTGCGCGCCCTGGTGAACGAGCGCGGCGAACAGCTGGACGCGGCCCCGCCGGCCACGCCGGTCGAGGTGCTGGGCCTGCAGGGCACGCCGCAGGCCGGCGACGACCTGATCGTGGTGGAGAACGAGGGCCGCGCCCGCGAGGTCGTCGAGTTCCGCCAGCGCCGGCTGCGCGAGAAGGAGCTGGCGGCGCAGAGCCGCGGCACCCTCGAGCAGATGCTGAACAAGATCCGCGAGGGCGAGGCTCGCGCGCTGCCGGTGGTCATCAAGTCGGATGTGCACGGCTCGATGGAGGCGATCGCCGGGGCGCTCGAGAAGCTCGGCAACACCGAGGTGCGCGTGCAGGTGCTGCACCAGGGCGTTGGCGCGATCAACGAGAGCGATGTGACGCTGGCCGCCTCGGCCGGCGCCTTCATCATCGGCTTCAACGTCCGCGCCAACCCGCAGGCCCGCGAGCAGGCGCGCCGCGCCGGCGTCAACATCCGCTACTACTCGATCATCTACGAGGTAGTGGACGACGTGAAGGCGGCGCTCGAGGGCATGCTCTCGCCGGAGGCGCGCGAGAAGTTCCTGGGTTACGCCGAGATCCGCCAGATCTTCGACATCACCCGCGTCGGCAAGATCGCCGGCTGCATGGTGACCGAGGGCCTGGTGAAGCGCGGCGCGCGCGTGCGCCTGCTGCGCGACAACGTGGTGATCCACGACGGCACGCTGAAGACGCTGCGCCGCTTCAAGGACGAGGTGCGCGAGGTGCAGCAGGGCTACGAATGCGGCATGGCCTTCGAGAACTATCAGGACATCAAGGTCGGCGACCGCATCGAATGCTACGAGGTCGAGCAGATCGCACGCGGGCTGTGAGACGGGAACAGGGGTTGGCGCTCGGCGCCAACCCGTTCGTTCGTCATCGCCGGGCTTGACCCGGGGATCCAGCGCTTTGTTGTGTCCGACGGCACAGAAACCCTGGATGTGCGGGTCAAGCCCGCGCATGACGAGTGGAGAGTTGATGGATTGAGCAACTTGAGCACCGTAAGCCTCCTTCGCGCGGTAGCCACGCCATGAACCGCACCCGCAAGACCCGCAGTCCCGCATCGGGCGAGCGCAGCCAGCGGCAGCTGCGCGTCGGCGAGGAGCTGCGCCACCGGCTGGCGGCGATCTTCGAGCGCGAGACCTTCGCCGACCCGCAGCTGGCCGGGCAGTCGATCACCGTGACCGAGGTGCGCGTCTCGCCCGATCTCGCCAATGCCACGGCCTTCGTCACGCCGCTCGGCGGCCGCGACATGGAGAAGGTCGTGCGCGCGCTGAACCACGCCGCGGGCTTCCTGCGCCACCTGGTGGCGCAGGACCTCGACCTGCGCGTGGCACCGCGCCTTGCCTTCGAGGCTGACCGCTCCTTCGATGCCGCGAGCCGGGTCGAGGAGATCCTGCGCCATCCCAAGGTGGCCCAGGACCTGGCCAGCGATCCGGCCGACGACGACACCAAGGAACCCGACTGATGGCGCGGCGCAAGGGCGGGCGGAAGGTGGACGGCTGGCTGGTGGTCGACAAGCCGCTGGGCGTCACCTCGACCCAGGTGGTGGGCCGCGTGCGCCGTCTCTACGACGCGCAGAAGGTGGGCCACGGCGGCACGCTGGACCCGCTGGCGACCGGCGTGCTGCCGGTCGCGCTGGGCGAGGCGACCAAGACCGTCGCCTACGCCATGGACGGCTCGAAGCGCTACCGCTTCACCCTGCGCTGGGGCGAGGCGACCGCCACCGACGATGCCGAGGGTCCGGTGATCGAGACCTCGGCCGTGCGCCCGACGGAAGCGGCGATCCGCGCCGTGCTGCCGCAGTTCGTCGGTGAGATCAGCCAGGTGCCGCCGCGCTTCTCGGCGGTGAAGGTCGAGGGCCAGCGCGCCTATGACCTGGCCCGCGCCGAGGAGGCGGTGGAACTCGCCCCGCGCCTCGTCCGCATCGACGAACTAACCCTGCTGGAACAGCCGGATAGGGACCACGCGGTCTTCGCAGTCGCTTGCGGCAAGGGGGCCTACATGCGCGCGCTGGCACGCGACCTGGGCAGGGCGCTCGGCACGGTCGCGCACGTCGTGCAGTTGCGCCGCGTGGCGGTCGGACCCTTCACGGAAGCGGGGGCGATTTCCCTGGACAGCCTGGAGGCGCTCGGGCATGGTCCCGCGCTCCTGGAGCGGTTGCTTCCGGTCGAGACCGCGCTGGACGACATCCCGGCACTGGCCCTGACCGAAGCGGAAGCACAGCGCCTGAGGTGCGGCCAGGCCATCTCCTTGATGGCCCGCGTGCACCGAGACCGACTGCGTAACCTCACGCAAGGGTCCCTTGTCTGTGCCACGGCCGGCGGCAGGCCGGTTGCCGTGGCGCGTTACGAGGCGGGCGAGGTGCATCCGGTCCGCGTCCTGAACCTCTAGAGCGAAAGGAAGAGGACGATGTCGATCACGGCCGAGCGCAAGACCGCGCTCATCGGCGAGTACGCGACGAAGCAGGGCGATACCGGCTCCCCGGAAGTGCAGATCGCCATTCTGTCGGAGCGTATCGGCAATCTCACGGAACACCTGAAGACCCACAAGAAGGACTTCCACTCCCGGCGTGGGCTTCTGGTGATGGTCGGGCAGCGCCGCCGCCTGCTCGACTACATCAAGACGAAGGACCGGGCGCGCTACGAGAGCATCATCTCGCGCCTGGGCATCCGTCGCTGACCGCCCCAGGGGTGGCAGCCACTCACCAAAGGTCATTTGCGGGAACGGCATCCCGGGGTCGTGGTGCCGTTCGCGAGTGCCGGGCCGAAGCAAGGCGCGCAGAGGCAGGGGCATTCCCTGGCGCGCGCGTCTTGCTTGGGTCCGGCATGTCCATGGGACGGCCCCGACTGACAGGACTGTCGGAAGGAACGAAAGACGATGTTCAAGGTCTATAAGAAAGAGATGGAGTGGGGCGGGCGCCGCCTCAGCCTGGAAACCGGCCGCATGGCGCGTCAGGCCGACGGCGCGGTGCTCGCCAGCTACGGCAATACCGTGGTGCTCTGCACCGCGGTCGGCGCCAAGCAGGCGAAGCCGGGCATCGACTTCTTCCCGCTCACCGTCAACTACCAGGAGAAGGCCTTCGCCGCGGGCAAGATCCCCGGCGGCTTCTTCAAGCGCGAAGGGCGGCCGAGCGAGAAGGAGACCCTGGTCTCCCGCCTGATCGACCGGCCGATCCGGCCGCTGTTCCACAAGGCCTACCGCAACGAGACGCAGATCATCGCCACCGTGCTGTCGCACGACCTGGAGAACGATCCCGACGTCGTCGCGATGATCGGGGCCTCGGCGGCGCTGACCATCTCCGGCCTGCCTTTCCTGGGGCCGATCGGCGCCGCGCGCGTCGGCTGGAAGGACGGGCAGTACACGCTGAACCCGGTCGCCTCCGAGCTTGAAGAGAGCAAGCTCGATCTGGTCGTCGCCGGCACGCAGGAAGGCGTGCTGATGGTCGAGTCCGAGGCGCACGAGCTCTCGGAAGAGGTCATGCTGGGCGCGGTTGTCTACGGCCACCAGCAGATGCAGGCCGTGATCGACCTGATCATCGGGCTGGCCGAGATGGCGGCCAAGGAGCCGCGCGATCTGCCGCCGGAGCCGGCCGAGCTGCTCTCCGTCGAGGAAGCCTTCACCAGTGGCTTCAAGGAAGGCTTGGCCGCCGCCTATGCCGAGCCGCACAAGGCGACGCGCCACGACAAGGTGGACGCGGTGCGCACCGCCGCCATGGCCTCGCTCGGCGAGGATGCTGCACGGGTCGCGGTGGCGCCCGGCGTCTTCAAGTCGCTGGAGGCCGACGTGGTGCGCATGAACATCCTGCGCACCGGCAAGCGCATCGACGGCCGCGGCACCGCCGACATCCGCCCGATCGACTGCCAGGTCGGCGTGCTGCCGCTGACGCACGGTTCGGCGCTCTTCACCCGCGGCGAGACGCAGGCGCTGGTCACCACCACGCTCGGCACCGGCGAGGACGAGCAGATCATCGACGCGCTCGAGGGCGAGTACCGCGAGCACTTCATGCTCCACTACAACTTCCCGCCCTATTCCGTCGGCGAGGCCGGCCGCATGGGTTCGCCCGGCCGCCGCGAGATCGGCTTCGGCAAGCTGGCCTGGCGGGCGATCCGGCTGCTGCTGCCGGCGAAGGAGGACTGCCCCTACACGCTGCGCGTGGTCTCCGAGATCACCGAAT
>DATEDK010000451.1:0-3172 GCA_035281685.1 Kiloniellales bacterium
TATCACGCCGCCTTCGACCAGTTGTAGTCGCGCCCCGGAGTCCGGCCCGAGACGGCAGCCCAGACACGCTCTTGTGTGAAGCCGGTCTCTTGCCCACCGCACGCCATAGGAGAATATTTTCCCCTATGAAGACACTCGCCCGCTTCGGCGGCCTCGGCGCCGCCCTGCTGCTCGCCGGTTGCCAGGGCGCGCCGGTGGTGCGGCAAGCGCAGATCGATTCCTACGTCCCGCAGTACGCCGCGGCGATGAGCCAGCTGGAGTTTGTCGGCACCGCCGGCACTCCGGAAGATACACAACGTCTCGCCGAAGTCGCCGCAAAGGGAATCTCCCAGGGCTCCATGGCCGGGCCTCAGTTCACCCTGCGCCCGCGCAAGCCGGAGGAGCCGGAACTCGGCACGCGCGTCGTGGTGGTCGTCGGCGGCGCCGCCGGCGCGACGCTCTGCGCGGCCCCGCCGCGGCAGGGCGGCGACTTCAAGGGCGGCACGCTGCACGTTGCGGCCGCCGCCTGCAGCGGTGGCTCGCGGCTGACCTCGACCTCCGGTTCGGTCAGCGGCGTGGAGGGGCCGGACGATCCGGCGGTCGCTCACCTCTTCCGTCAGATCGGCGCCGAGCTCTTCCCGATGCGCAACCCGAACTACGAGGACAACGATCACGACCGCGGCGCCGACTGGAACTTCTAGTCGATCTTGAGCTCGCGGCGGTGGCGGATGAAGGGCGTATAGACCGGCGCCTCGGGCTTGATGCGCCCGTCCGGTCCCCACTCGCTCATCTTGTTGAAGGGTAGCGTCGGCTCGGCTTCGATCGCCTGCAGCCGGTCGACCCAGCGGCGCTCGATCTCCCTGAGCCGCGCGTCGACCACCGCCGGATCGGAGTAGCGCAGGCCTGCCTCGACGCCGTAAGCGACGTGCGGCGCCAGCACACCGAAGCCGACATAGGCCAGCGTGAAGTGCACCGGCCAGAGCAGCAGGTCCATATCGGCGCTGCGGCCGTTGTAGGCGTAGGTCTCCGGCGAGGTGCCGCAGGTCAGCGACAGCATCGCCTTCCGGCCGACCCAGCGGCCTTTCTCGAAGCGGAAGTCGCTGCGGTAGACCTCGCCGTAGACGAAGACCCGGTCGAACCAGCCCTTGAGGATCGCCGGCGGCAGATGCCACCACAGAGGGTACTGCAGGATGACCAGGTCGGCAGCATCGAGATTGGAAATTTCTTTTTTGACGTCAACGGGTAGAGCGGCGTTGTTCGAGGCTTTTCTCTGCTCGGCCTGCACGTCGAAGCGGCCGGTCGCGCCATAGTGTTCCGGCCGTTCGTTGGGGTCGAAGCCCATCGCATGGAGGTCGCTGAAGGAGACCTTCCAGCCGCGCGCTTCGAGCGTCTGCTGCGCCACCCGCGCCAGGTGGCCGTTGAACGATCGCGGCTCCGGATGGGCCAGGACGATGTGCGCCTGCATGCCCTCAGGCCGGGGTCGCCGGACTTGTGCTTCCCGGAGGAGCCGCGGCCGTCTCATGCCTGGGATTGGAGTCGGCGCGCTCGCGGGCGATGCGATCCAGCCGCTCCATCAGGTGCGGCCGCGTGGCGACGAAGGCGTCGAAGTCCTCCACCGTCAGCATCAGGAACTGGCTGTAGTCGAGCGCAACGACGTCGGCCGAGCGCCGCCGTCCGCTGAGCAACGCCATCTCCCCGAAGACGTCGCCCGGACCGAGCTCAACGCTGTTCCCCTCGGGCAGCACGACCTCAACGCGGCCCTCGACGATGAAGTAGAGCGCCTCGGCGCGGTCCCCGGTGCGGAAGATGCGCTCGCCCGGCTGCGCCGAGCGGGGGCGGAACAGCGGCAAGAGCTCGTCGCGCTCCTCCGGCGAGAGGTCGGCCAGGAGCGCGAAGCGCTGCAGCTCGCGGGGCTCGAGGGTCGCCTGCGGCACGCGGCGCCGGGCCCGGCTCATCTGCTGCTGCACCCGCTCGAGCCGCCGCTGGCCGCGCTGCTCCAAGCCGGGCAGCAGCGGCGCCAGGCGTTTCTCCAGCGGCGCGACCAGCGCGAAGATCGCCGGGTTGAGTGTGATCGACAGCAAGGCCGCAGCCAGGATGAGATCGCGACCCTCCGGCGGCAGCAACTCGAGAGCGATGCCGAGCCCCGCCAGAATGAAGGAGAACTCGCCGATCTGCGCGAGGCTTGCCGAGACGGTCAGCGCGGTGCCCACGGGATAGCCCAGCACGAGCACGATGACGAAGGCGACGATCGACTTCCCGAAGAGGATGACGAAGAGCACAGCCACCAGGGCCCAGGGCTCGCGCACCACGATCGTCGGGTCGAACAGCATGCCGACCGAGACGAAGAACAGCACGGCGAAGGCGTTCTGCAGCGGCAGCGCCTCGGCGCCGGCGCGGTGCGAGATCGCCGACTTGCTGAGCACGACGCCGGCGCAGAACGCGCCGAGCGCAAAGGAGACGCCGAAGAGCTCGGCGGCGCCGAAGGCGATGCCGAGTGCGACGCCGAGCACCGCCAGCGTGAAGAGCTCGCGCGACCCGGTGCGCGCGACCTGCCCCAGGATGTAGGGGACGAGACGAGGACCCAGCAGGAGGACGACGGCGACGAAGGCGGCGACCTTCAGCAGAGTGATGCCCAGCGCGGCAAAGAGGTTGCCCTCGGCCGCCGATGGCACAACGCCGCCCATCAGCCCGGCGAGCGCCGGCAGCAGCACCAGGGTCAGCACCATCGCCAGATCCTCGACAATGAGCCAGCCGATCGCGATGCGGCCGTTCGGCGTCGCAACGGCATTGCGCTGGTCGAGCGCGCGCAGCAGCACCACGGTGCTGGCAACCGACAGAGCGAGGCCCAGCACAATGCCGGCGCCGAGCTCCCAGCCCCAGAGGATGGCAACGCCCGCGCCGATGGCGGTGGCGATGACGATCTGCCCGACCGCCCCCGGCACCGCGATCCAACGCACCGCCATCAGGTCGTCGGTGGAAAAGTGCAGGCCGACGCCGAACATCAGCAGGATGACGCCGATCTCGGCCAGCTCCGCGGCCATGGCCGGATCGGCGACGACGCCGGGGGTGTGCGGCCCCACCATGATCCCGGCCAGCAGGTAGCCCACGATCGGTGGCAGGCGCAGCTTCGTGGCCAGGAAGCCGAGGATGAAGGCGAAGCCCAGGCCAGCGACGAGAGTGACGATCAGCGGGC
>DATEDK010000452.1:0-3656 GCA_035281685.1 Kiloniellales bacterium
CACGACGATGGAGCGCGAGGTGCTGCGCCTCGACAACCTGGCCATGGCGATGGCAGTCCACAACGCCGGCGGGCTCGTCATCATGCAGGTCGAGCGTCTGGCCGAGCAGGGAACCCTGGAGCCGCGACGGGTCGAGATCCCGGGCATCCTGGTCGATGCCGTGGTGCTGGCTGAGCCGGAGCATCACCGGCAGACGTACGCGACGGTCTACAACCCCTACTTTGCGCACGAGGTGCGCCAGCCGCTCGATTCCCTGCCGCCGCTGCCGCTGGACGAGCGCAAGATCATCGCCCGGCGCGTCGCCTTCGAGCTGCCGATGAACGGAGTGGTCAACCTGGGCATCGGCATGCCGGAAGGCGTGGCGCAGGTGGCCGCCGAGGAACGCGTCATCCAGCACGTCACGCTGACCGCCGAGCCGGGCGTGATCGGTGGCGTGCCAGCCTCGGGCCTGGATTTCGGCGCTGCCGTCAACGTCGACGCGCTGATCCAGCAGAACCAGCAGTTCGACTTCTACGACGGCGGCGGCCTGGATCTCGCCTGCCTTGGCCTGGCCGAGGCCGATGCCGAGGGCAACGTGAACGTCAGCCGCTTCGGGCCGAAGCTCGCCGGTGCCGGCGGCTTCATCAACATCAGCCAGAACGCCCGGCGGCTGGTGTTCGCCGGCACCTTCACCGCGGGCGGGCTCGCGGTGGCGGTGGAGGGCGGTCAGCTGCGCGTGCTGTGCGAGGGCCGGCAGCCGAAGTTCGTCGCCGCCGTGCAGCAGGTGACCTTCTCCGGCGCCTATGCCGCCCGACGCGGACAGCACGTGCTCTATGTGACCGAGCGCTGCGTCTTCCGGCTGACGCCGGACGGGTTGGAGCTGATCGAGGTCGCGCCCGGTATCGATCCGGAGCGCGACATCCTGGCGCTCATGCCGGTGCGGCCGCTGCTGCGCCAGCCGGCCGCCATGGACGCCACGATCTTCCGCGACGAGCCGATGGGCCTGGCCGAGCGGCTGTTGCGGCTCTCGCTCGACGAGCGCATTTCCTACGACAGCGAGCGCAAGGTGATGTTCCTGAACTTCGAGGGGCTGCAGGTGCGCAGCGCCGAAGACGTGGGCCGCATCCAGGCGGCGGTCGAGGCGCGCTGCCGGGAGATCGGCCATCGTATCGGCGTGGTGGTGAACTACGATGGCTTCCGCTTGGACGAGGCGGTGGCCGATCGCTACGCCGCCATGGTGCGCTACATGGTGGACCGGTACTACACCTAGGTCGCGCGCTACACGACCTCCGCCTTCCTGAAGATGAAGCTGGGCGCGGCGTTGGAGCGCCGCGCCGTCGCACCGCACATCTTCGAGACGGCGTCGGAGGCCCGCGCCTTCCACGACGACAGCCGGCCGACCTAGGTGTGAGGGAAGGGGGAGGCCTTCCCCCAACGCTTTTTGATGCAGATCAATCGGTTGCGGGCGGGTGCCGTCGTAGAATCCGGCCGCTGGCGGCTGTCCAGCGTTGTGCGCCTGCGCTCTTCCGTGCTCCGATCCGGACGGAGCCGCCAGGGGGGAACATGGAAACGCTCGGACTCGTCGACGTCATCGTCATCCTTTTGATCACCATCGGGCCGATCAAGGCCGCGGTGATCTATGCCGGTCTCACCACGGGAGCGGATCCGGCACTGAAGCGCGCGATCGCACTGAAGACCGTGATCACCGCCGGCGTGATCATCCTGCTCTTCGTGCTGGCCGGGCAGTTCCTCCTGCAGGTCTTCCACATCACCTTGCCGGCGCTGACCTTGGCCGGCGGCCTGATCCTGCTGCTCTTCGCGCTGCACATGGTGATCGGCGAGGAGAAGAAGGGGGAGGGCGCGGCGGGTGCCCCCTCCATTTCGATCGCGGTCTACCCGCTCGCCATGCCGCTGATGGCGACGCCGCAAGGCATCGTCGCGGTGATGATGCTGCAGGCGGCCTTCCCGGAGTGGAAGCACCTGGCCATCCTGGCGGTGATCGCCGTGGCGATCATGGCGTTCAACTACATCGTGCTGCTCTACGCCGACAAGATCATGCAGAAGCTCGGACCCGCGGTGCTGATGGTGATCATGCGCGTGGTGGGCCTGCTGCTGGCCGCGCTCGCCATGCAGCTGCTGATCATCGCCCTCACCCAGCTCGGCGTGCTCGAGCCCCAGGCTGCAGCGCACTAGGGAGGCGAGCCGTGACGCAGGAAGAGATCGCCGGGACGGCGCCGGAAGCGCCGGCGAAGGCCAAGCCGCGTAACCCGCTGCGCCGCCCGCTGATCGTCGTGTTGCTGGTGGCGCTGGCGTTCTTCGTCTATTCGCTGATCGCCGATCGACTTACGCCCTATACCGCCCAAGCGACCGTGCAGGCCTACGTCGTGCGCATCGCGCCCGAGGTCTCGGGCCCGCTGGTGTCGGTTGCGGTGCGCGACAACGACCGCGTGCTGGCCGGCCAGGAGCTCTTCATCGTCGATCCCTTGAACTACGAGATCGCGGTGGAGCGGGCCGACGCCGATCTGGCCGCGGCCGGCCAGAACATCGGCGGGTCGACCGCGGCGGTGTCCGCCGCGCAGGCTCGCCTGGCCGAGGCTGAGGCGAATCTCGCCAACGTCCGCGAGCAGACCGCGCGCGTGCTGGAGATGGTGGCCAAGGGCATCTATGCGCAGGCGCGCAAGGACCAGGCGATCGCCAGCCTGCAGGCCGCCGAGGCCAACGTCGAGCGGGCCAAGGCGGAGTTGAAGCAGGCGGAGGAGGAGCTCGGGCCGCAGGGTGCCGACAACCCCCAGATCCGCGCCGCTCTGGCGGCGCTGGAACAGGCGCAGTGGGATCTCGTGCGCACCTCGGTGCTGGCGCCCAGCGACGGCGTCGTCACCAACCTGGCGGTCTCGGTGGGCAGCTATGCCGCGGCCGGCCAGCCGGTGCTGACCTTCATCGACGCCAACGAGGTGTGGATCCAGGCCGATCTGCCGGAGAACAGCCTCGAGCTGCTCGAGCCGGGCGATCCAGCCGAGGTGACGCTGGACATCATGCCCGGCCGCATCTTCAAGGCCAGGGTCGAGAGCATCGGCTGGGGCGTGGGCACGGGCACCGTCGATCCGGCGACCGGCCTGCCGAAGATCACGACCGACAGCGGCTGGCTGCGCGATCCGCAGCGCTTCCCGGTGCGCCTCGTCTTCGAGGGCATGAAGTTCCCCAAGGGTGTTCGCTACGGCTCGCAAGTCAACGTCATCATCTACGCCGACGACAATGCGGTGATGGATGCGCTGGGGAGTCTCTGGATCCGCGCGGTCGCCATCCTCTCCTACCTCAGCTGAGCTGGCTGCGATGGCTGCTGTAGCGACGCCGGCCGAGGTCTTGCGCGAGCAACGGCGCTTCGGCTGGCGCATCGCCTTCGTCGTGACGCTGGGCTTCGTGGTGGCGGAGCTCGCGGCCTGGTACCTCGCCTTCATCGTGCCGCTGCTGGCGGTGCAGTTCCTGGCCGTGCTGCCTGGCGCACCGACGCTGCGGCAGATGCTCCTGGTCGTGATCGTGACGCTGCTCACGACCAGCCTCGCGGTTCTCCTCTCGGAGCTGATGTATGACCGGCCGCTGACCTACCTGATTCTGCTCTTCGCGATCTTCGCGCTGGCGTTCTACCTGGACAACTTCCCGAAGACCAAGTTGGTCGCCAC
>DATEDK010000453.1:0-4340 GCA_035281685.1 Kiloniellales bacterium
CGCTTCGATCCCGCGCTCGACGACAAGAAGAGGAAGACCGAGGAACTGAAACTGGCGCAGGAGCTCGACGCGCTGCTGGACAAGGTGGCGACGCTCGACGGCGACCGCGTGCTGCGCGCGCTGCTGTCGGTGGTGCGCGCCGCGCTGCGCACCAACTACTTCCAGAAGCGGCCCGACGGCGCGCCCAAGCACTACGTCAGCGTCAAGCTCGACCCGAAGAAGGTGCCCGAGCTGCCGCAGCCGCTGCCGATGTTCGAGATCTTCGTCTACGCGCCGGAGGTCGAGGGCATCCACCTGCGCGCCGGCAAGGTCGCGCGCGGCGGCCTGCGCTGGAGCGACCGCAAGCAGGACTTCCGCACCAAGGTGCTGGGCCTGATGAAGGCGCAGCAGGTCAAGAACGCCATCATCGTGCCGGTCGGCGCCAAGGGCGGCTTCGTGGTCAAGCAGGCCGACCCGTCGAAGCGCGACGAATGGCTGAAGGCCGGCGTCGAGTGCTACAAGACCTTCCTGCGCGGCCTGCTCGACATCACCGACAACAGGGAAGGCGACGCGATCGTGGTGCGCCCGAACGTGGTGCGCTACGACGAGGACGACCCGTACCTCGTCGTCGCGGCGGACAAGGGCACGGCCACGTTCTCCGACATCGCGAACTCCCTTTCGGCCGAGTACAACCACTGGCTCGGCGATGCCTTCGCCAGCGGCGGCAGCGCCGGCTACGACCACAAGAAGATGGGCATCACGGCGAAGGGCGGCTGGGAGAGCGTCAAGCGCCACTTCCGCGAGATGAACCCCGGCCGCGACATCCAGGCCGAGGAGTTCAGCGTGGCCGGCGTCGGCGACATGAGCGGCGACGTGTTCGGCAACGGCATGCTGCTGTCGCGCGAGATCCGCCTGGTCGCGGCGTTCGACCACCGGCACGTTTTCCTCGACCCGGCGCCGGACGCGCAGAAAAGCTTTCGCGAGCGCGAGCGCCTGTTCGCCCTGCCGCGCTCCTCGTGGGCCGACTACGACGCGAAGCTGATCTCGAAAGGCGGCGGCATCTACCCGCGCAGCGCGAAATCGATTCCGCTGTCGCCCGAGATCCGCGCGGTGCTCGGCGTCCAGGCGCAGGCGCTCGCGCCGAACGAGCTGATCTCGGCGATCCTGCGCGCGCCGGTCGACCTGCTCTACAACGGCGGCATCGGCACCTACGTCAAGTCGGGCGGCGAGTCGAACGTCGACGTCGGCGACCGCGCGAACGACGCGATCCGCGTCAACGGCTCGCAGCTGCGCTGCAAGGTCGTCGCCGAAGGCGGGAACCTCGGCTTCACCCAGCGGGGACGGATCGAATACGCGCTCGCCGGCGGCAGGATCAACACCGACGCGATCGACAACTCGGCCGGCGTCGACTGCTCCGACCACGAGGTCAACATCAAGATCCTGACCGGCATGCTGGAGATCGAGGGCAAGCTCGACCGCAGGCAGCGCGACAAGCTGCTGGCCAAGATGACCGACGAGGTCGGGAGGCTGGTGCTCTCCGACAACTACCTGCAGACCCAGTCGATCAGCGTCACCGAGAAGCTGTCCGGCCACCTGCTCGACCGCCAGGCCCGCTTCATGCGCACGCTGGAGAAGGCGGGGCGGCTGAACCGCGAGATCGAGTTCCTGCCGAACGACGAGCAGGTCGGCGACCGGCTGGCCGCCAAGCGCGGCCTGACCCGCCCGGAGCTCGCGATCCTGATGTCCTATGCCAAGCTCGCGCTCTACGACGAGCTGCTGCCCTCCGACCTGCCGGACGATCCGGCGCTGGAGGACGACCTCCGGCGCTACTTCCCCGGGCCGCTGCAGCAGAAGTACAGCGAGGAGATCGGCCGGCACCCGCTGCGGCGCGAGATCGTGGCCACCATGGTGACCAACGACATCGTGAACCGCATGGGCGTGAGCTTCGTGCACGAGGTGCGCGAGCGCACCGGACTGCCGCCGGCGGACATCGGCCGCGCCTATCTCGCGGCGCGCGAGATCTTCGGCGCCACCGGCTGCTGCCATGCGGTCGAGGAGCTGGACGGCAAGGTCCCGGCGCAGACCCAGTACGAGATGCTGGTGGAAATCGCCCGCCTGGTGGAGCGCGGTACCGGCTGGCTGCTGCGCGAGCACGGCCAGCATCTGCCGGTCGACGCGACGGTCGCCTTCTACCGCGAGGGCGCGCGCGGCCTGATCGACGGGCTGGAGCAGCATCTGACCGAACGGCATCGCGGCGAGGTTGCGCTGCGCGCCAAGCCTTGGATCGAAGTCGGCGTGCCGGAGAGGACGGCGCTCCGGGTGGCCGCCGGGCCTTGGCTGATCGCCGCGCTGGACGTGGTGAACATTGCGCGCAAGTCCGGCCATCCGGTCGAGGAGGCGGGCCGCGCCCACTTCTCGGTCGGCGAGCGCTTCGGCTTCGACTGGCTGAGGCGCGCGGCAGCCAAGCTCTCCACCGATACGGCGTGGGACAAGCTGGCCGTTTCCGCGGTGATGGAGGAGCTGGGAGCGCAGCAGGCGGAGATGGCGGCGCGCGTGCTGGCCGAGGTCAAGGGCAAGAAGAACCTGAACCACGCGCTCGAAGACTGGGCCGAGGCGCGCCGTCCGCTGGTCGCCCGCGCCGAGCAGCTGATGGGCGAGCTCGGTGCCTTGGCGCAGCCGACGCTCGCCATGCTGACGGTGGCCTCGCGGCAGCTGCGCAGCCTGCTCGCCGGCTGAGTCCATGGAGCGACCCGCGATGGAGCATCGGGGCTCCTGCCACTGCGGCGCCTTGCGCGTGAGCTACCGCAGCGCGGTGCCGCCCGGCGAGACGGAGGTGCGCGCCTGCCAGTGCAGCTTCTGTCGCCGGCATGGCTCGCGCGCGATTTCCGATCCGGGCGGGCGGGTCGTCATCGAGGCCGAGGCGCGGGCGCTGAACCGCTACCGCTTCGGCCTGGGCACCGCCGACTACTTCCTCTGCGCCCGGTGCGGCGTCTACCTCGCCGCCGTGATGACCGAGGGAGAGCGCGCCTGGTCGGTGGTGATCGTCAACGCGCTGGACGATGCGGAGAGCTTCGCCCGGCCGCCCATGCCGATGGTCTACGACGCCGAGGACGAAGCAGCCCGCCGCGCGCGCCGAAGAGCGAAATGGACACCGACGGAAGTGAGAGTGCGGTAGAGCCCCGCCACCACGCGCAGCGTGGGGGAGGGGTTGGGGAGGGGGTCTAGACGAAGCAGCTCGATCGTCGACACCCCCTCCCTAACCCTCCCCCATCCTTCGGATGGTGGAGGGAATGAAACCCGTGGCGGGCTTTGCTCGGTTTGTTCGACTCCACTCCTTCCCACGCGCCGCAGCGAATCGCCATGATGCGGCATGGCCGATCTCGAGCTGATCAACGTCGTGATCCTGATCGGCGCCGGGCTGCTCGCGCTCTCGGCGCTGACCAGCCTGCTGTCGGCCCGGCTCGGCGTCCCCCTGCTGCTGATCTTCCTTTGCCTGGGTCTTGCCGCCGGCGAGGACGGCATCGGCCGCATCGATTTCGACAACGCGCCCATCGCCTACTTCATCGGGTCGGTGGCGCTCGCGATCATTCTCTTCGACGCCGGCTTCGAGACGCCTTGGCGCAGCTACCGCCTGGCCGCGGGCCCGGGGATGCTGCTCGCCACCGCCGGCGTCGTCATCACCAGCGGACTGGTGGCGCCGGTCGCGCACTGGGTTCTGGGGCTCGACTGGACCACCGCCTTCATGCTGGGCGCCATCGTCAGCTCGACCGACGCGGCGGCCGTCTTCCTGCTGCTGCGCCTGGGCGGCGTCTCGATCCGCGACCGCGTGCGCTCGACGCTGGAGATCGAGTCCGGCTCGAACGATCCCATCGCCGTCTTCCTGACCCTGGGTCTCGCCGAGGTGGTCAGCAACCCGGAGCTCGATTCCGTCTTCTCCCTGCTGCCGAGCTTCGTGCTCGAGCTCGGTGCCGGCGCGCTCGTCGGTTGGCTCGGCGGGCTCGGCATCGCCTGGCTGGTGAACCGCGTGCGCCTGGAGGAGGGTCTCTACCCCCTGATGGTGATCGGCATGGCGCTCGCGGTCTTCGGCGGGCTCAACGCCGCCGGCGCCTCTGGCTTCCTCGGCGTCTACGTCGCGGGCCTCGTCGCCGGCAACAAGCGGCTGCACGGCGCTCCGGCGATCCGGCGCTTCCAGGTCGGCCTCACCTGGCTTTGCCAGATCGCGATGTTCCTGACGCTGGGCCTGCTCGCCACGCCCTCGGGCTTCGGCACGGTGCTCTGGCAGGCCTGCGTCATCGGTGGCGTCTTGATCCTGGTCGCCCGCCCGCTCGCCGCCTGGCTCTGCCTCCTGCCCTTTCGCTTCG
>DATEDK010000454.1:0-7083 GCA_035281685.1 Kiloniellales bacterium
GCAGGCGGGCGACGACACGCTGACGCTCTTCGCCGCCGCCTCGATGACCGATGCGATGACCGAGGCCGCCAAGGCCTTCACCGCCGCCGGCGGCGCCGAGGTGAGGCTCGCCTTCGGCTCTTCCTCGACCCTGGCCAAGCAGATCGAGAACGGCGGTCCGGCCGACCTCTTCATTTCGGCCGACAGCATGTGGATGGACTATCTCGACGATCGAGACCTGATCGACGACGACAGCCGTTTCAACCTCGCCGGCAACGCCCTGGTGCTGATCGCGCCCAAGGGCTCGGCGATGAAGATCGACCTCGCCAAGGGTGCGGACCTGCTGGGTGCGCTGGCCGGCGCCAAGCTCGCGATGGGCGACCCGGAGCACGTGCCGGCCGGGCGCTACGGCAAGGCCGCCCTTGAGCATCTGGGACTGTGGGAGGCGGTGCGGCCGAGCACCGTCTTCACCGCCGACGTGCGCGAGGCGTTGAACTTCGTCGACCGCGGCGAGGCGGCGGCCGGCATCGTCTATGCCACCGACGCCGCGATCAGCCAGAACGTGCGCACCGTGGCCACCTTCCCGGCCGGCAGCCACGACCCGATCGTCTATCCGATCGCGCTGATCAGGGGTCACGACGAAGGCATGCCGCAGGCCTTCCTCGACTTCCTCGGCAGCGACGCCGGCGCCGACATCCTGAAAAAGCACGGCTTCGTCGTGCCGGCGCCGAACTCCTGAGCCGCCGCCCTTGCTCTCGCCGGAGGAATGGATCGCGATCCTGCTGAGCCTCAGGGTCGCCAGCGTCGCGGTGCTGGTGAGCCTGATCCCGGGAATCGTCCTGGCCTACCTGCTGTCGCGCGGCCGCTTCCCGGGCCGCATTCTGCTGGAGGGCCTGGTCTACCTGCCGCTGGTCCTGCCGCCGGTCGTCGTCGGCTATGGGCTGCTGCTGCTGTTCGGCAAGCGCGGGCCGCTCGGCCAGTTCTTCGAGGACGTCATCGGCCTCACCTTCGCCTTCTCCTGGCGCGGTGCGGTGCTGGCGGCCGCGGTCATGGGCTTCCCCTTCCTGGTGCGCGCCGTCCGCCTGTCGCTTGACGCCGTCGACCCCGGGCTCGAGGCGGCCGCGCGCACGCTGGGCGCCGGGCGCTGCCGGGTATTCTTCACCGTCACCCTGCCATTGATCGCGCCCGGCATCCTGGCGGGGGCGCTGCTCTCCTTCGCCGGGGCGCTCGGCGAGTTCGGCGCCACCATCACCTTCGTCGCCTCGATCCCGGGCGAGACGAGCACCATTCCGCTCTCGATCTACCGCGCGGTGCAGTCGGTCGGCGGCGAGGCGGCGGCCGCGCGGCTGGCGGTGATCTCCGTCGTGCTGGCCATGATCGCGCTCGGCCTCTCCGAGCTGCTGGCGCGGCGTTGGAAGCGGCGCCTGGCAGGCTAGCGATGCTGGAGGTCGACATCGAGCTGCGGCGTGGCGACTTTCTCCTCGCCGCCGCCTTCACCTCGCAGGCCGACGGCGTCACCGCCCTCTACGGCCGCTCCGGCTCCGGCAAGACCTCGCTGGTGGGCGCGCTCGCCGGTCTGCTGCGCCCGCAGCGGGGCCGGATCCGCCTCGACGGCCGCACCCTTTTCGACAGCGCCCTCCGCACGAACCTGCCGCCCGAGCGGCGGCGGCTGGGCTACGTCTTCCAGGAGGGTCGCCTCTTTCCGCACCTCTCGGTCGCCGCGAACCTCGCCTACGGCCTGAAGCGCGTGCCGCCGGCCGAGCGCTTCCTCGCCTTCGACGCGGTGGTGGACCTCCTGGCGCTGAGCGGCCTGCTGCAGCGCCGGCCGGCGACGCTCTCCGGCGGCGAGAAGCAGCGCGTGGCACTGGGCCGCGCCTTGCTGGCGCAGCCGCGCCTGCTGCTGCTGGACGAGCCGCTCGCCTCGCTCGACCAGGCGATGAAGGACGAGGTGCTGCCCTTCCTGGAGCGCCTGCGCGACGACCTCAAGCTGCCGATGATCTACGTCAGCCACCAGATGGGCGAGGTCGTGCGCCTGGCCGACCGCCTGGTGCTGCTGGATCAGGGCCGCGTCGCCGCCGCCGGGTCGGTGGGCGAGCTGCTGGGGCGCCTCGACCTGAGGCACCTGACGGGCCAGCAGGAGGCCGGCGCGCTGCTGACCGCGCGCCTGGTGGAGCTCGACGTTCGCTATGGTCTGGCGCGACTGGAGCTGGGCGGCGCCAGCCTCTGGATCCCCGCGCCCGAGGCACGGCTCGGCAGCGCGCTGCGGCTGCGCGTGCAGGCGCGCGACGTGGCGATCGCGCTGCAGCCACCCCAAGGTCTCTCGGTGCAGAACGTGGTGCCCGCGACGCTCGCCGAGATCCGCGCGGAGGCGCCCTACGTCGACCTCTCGCTCGTCGTGGCCGGGCAGCGGCTCTCCGCGCGCATCACCGGGCGCGCCGCCGATCAGCTCGGCCTGCAGGTGGGCCAGCCCGTCTACGCGCTCCTGAAGGCCATTGCGGTCGAGCGCCAGTCGCTGGCGCGACGGCCCCGCGGCGCTAGCTGACCGCCTTCCAGTTCTGCGGGTCGGGCATCATGTACTCGAGGCCGGCGCTGTTGCGCACGGTCGCGACGATGTCGCAGGCGATCGACACCCGCAGCCCCGTGCTGCGGTTCGGCGGCACCTCGTGCAGCGCGCGCGAGGGGAAGATCAGCACGTCGTCCTGCTTCGGCTCGAGGTAGATCTTCTGCGAGTTGAACATCTGCGTCTCGCGCACGATGCCGTGCGAGACCATGTGCGGCCCGAAGAGATGCGGCGCGAACTGGTTCGGCAGGTCCTTGTTGACGAAGGAGATGCCGCTCGAGTCCGCGGGCTTCGCCAGGTAGTAGACCAGCGAGATGTGCGACTGCATGTGGCTGTGCGCCTGCGTGGAGTCGCCGCCGCGCGAGAGCGTCGCCCACGAGCGCGTGTAGTGCAGCCGCACCTTCTCCTGGTCGACGCGCAGGAAATCCAGGTAGTCGTGCAGCGGCTGCGCGAACTTCGCGAACATCGGAGCGAAGCGCGGGTCGTTGTGCAGCAGCTCGTAGCCGTTGAGGTCGCCGGTCCACATCGTGCCCGGCTGCTTCTGCGCGACGCGGTTCTGTCCCATCTCCACGATCGCATCGACCAGCCTGGCGCGCTCCTCGCCCTCCATCGTCACCGAGGACTGGAAGACCGAGAGCGGGAAGAGGTGGAACAGTTTCGCCATGCGACAGCGATGCCCCAGGGCGGGCGCGCTGTCTAGACCGGAAGCTCCGTCGTCTCCTTGATCTCCTCCATCACGAAGGAGGCCGAGACGTCGTAGAGCGACACGCGCCGGATCAGGTCCTGGTAGAGCGCGTCGTAGGCGCGCATGTCGGCGACCTGGGCGCGCAGGATGTAGTCGATCTGGCCGCTGGTGCGGTAGACGCCGATGATCTGCGGCAGGTCCGCGATCGCCTCCTTGAAGGCGGCGATCCAATCGGACTCGTGCCGGTTGGTGCGCACCAGGATGAAGACGGTGAGGCCGAGCCCGACCTTCTCCGGGTCCACCAGCGCCACGCGCCGGGCGAGAATCCCCTCCTCTTCCAGCTTCTTGATGCGCCGCCAGCAGGCATTCCGGGAGAGGTGCGCCTGCTCGGCCACCTGCTCGACGGGCAGCGAGGCGTCAGCCTGCAGGATGCGCAGGATGCGCCGGTCGATTTCGTCCATCTGTGAACCAGTTCATAGGAGGATTTCCCACAATCTAGCACAAACACCATGAAGATTGGGAACAAATCCCGCCGAATCCGGGCTATGATCCCTGTCACCCAATCGGAGAGCGTAGCCATGGCCTTGATGAGCCTGATGACCGAGCATCCCCAATCGGTGGGCGAGACCTACGGTCAGCATTTCCGCTTTGCGATTGGGTTTGCCGGCTGGCTCTTCCTCGCCGCCGGTGCCGCGGCGGTCCATGCGGTGCTACCCTTCACCTTCCAGCATACCGCGAGCTCGATCCTCCGCCGCCTCTGCGAGCGGATGGACCGGCGCCGCTGACCGGAGCCTAGAACCATGTGCCGCTGGGCGGCCTACCACGGCCCGAGCATTTTCCTCGAGGAGGTCATCGCCTCGCCCTGCCAGTCGCTGATCGTGCAGAGCCAGCACGCGCGCGAGGGCAAGGCGGAGACCAACGGCGACGGTTTCGGCGTCGCCTGGTACGCGCATCGCAGCGACCCCGGGGTCTATCGCGACATCCTGCCGGCCTGGAGCGACCCCAACCTGCGCCACCTGGCCCGCCAGGTGCGCTCGCATCTCTTCCTGGCGCACGTGCGCGCCTCGACCGGCACGGCCACGAACCGCGCCAACTGCCATCCCTTCGCCGTCGGCCGCTGGTGCTTCATGCACAACGGCCAGATCGCCGGCTACGACAGCCTGCGCCGCCAGCTCGACGCGCTCCTGCCGGACGAACTCTATCGGCATCGGCTGGGCACTACGGATTCCGAGGTCATGTTCCTTCTGGCCCTGGCGCTGGGCCTCGACAGCGAGCCCGCGGCGGCGGTCGCCCGGATGGCCGGCTGGATGGAGGGGTTGGCGCGCCAGGCCGGCCTCGAGGCAAACCTGAAGCTGACGGCCGCCTTCGCCGACGGCGAGCGCGTCTACGCGGTGCGCTACGCGACGCTGGGCGATGCGCCGACGCTCTACCACCGGCGCTCCGAGGGGCATGAGGGGCTGACGCTCGCCTCCGAGCCGCTCGACGCCGAGCGCAATGACTGGCAGGCCGTGCCGCAGGGCAGCTTCGTCACGGTGTCCCAGGGCCGGCTCGACATCCGGCCCTTCCAGCCCGAGCCGCCGGCGACCATTGCCGTCGTGCTGCCGGCCGCCGCCGCTCCGCTTCGCGTCAGCGCCTAGATCGATCTAGGATCGTCCGCCCCGGCGAGCCGCCTCGATCGCCGCGACGTCGATCTTCCTCATGTCCAACATCGCCTCGAAGGCGCGTTTTGCTTCCGCGCCGCCGGCAGCCATCGCCTCCATCAGCACGCGCGGCGTGATCTGCCAGGAGATGCCCCATCTGTCCTTGCACCAACCGCAGGCGCTTTCCTGGCCGCCATTGCCGACGATGGCGTTCCAATAGCGGTCGGTCTCCGCCTGGTCGTCGGTGGCGACCTGAAACGAGAAGGCTTCGTTGTGCTTGAACGCGGGCCCACCGTTGAGGCCGAGGCATGGGATGCCGAGGACGGTGAACTCGACCATCAGCAGGTCCCCCGCCTTGCCGGACGGGTAGTCGCTGGGAGCGTGGTACAGGGCGCCCACCGCGCTGTTCGGGAAGGTCTTGGCGTAGAAGCGGGCCGCGGCCTCGGCATCCTTGTCGTACCAAAGGCAGATCGTGTTCTTGGCAATTGGCATCTCGTGTCCTTTGCGTTCAGCTTCCGGTGCCCGAGCGACACCTCAAGGCAAAAACAATCTGGTGCTCGGCGCTCTGTGGAGATCCAGGCCCGGACCTAGAGGCGGTCCTCTTCCTCTCCCTCGCAAGAGAGGCCGAAGGCGTCGAGGCCTTCCTCGAGGAAATCGGGCAGCAGGGGAATGCCCAGGAGGTAGTTCGCGGTGTGCCGCCTGTGGCGGCTGGCCGCTTCCCGGCGCAGCTCGTCCCAGCCATCGATCGTGTTGTCGCCGCGGCCGAGCCAGGTGAGTGCCACGAGGTCGGCCTGCTCGTCGACGTTCAATGCGTCGATGAAGGCGGTGAGCTCTTCCTCGACGGGATCGTCGTCATGGTCCTCCAGCACCGAGACCATGCCGTCGTCCACCGGATCGGAGCCGGGGTCGGGCTCGGTCAGCACGTCCTTGGCGTCGAACTCGCGCGCCTTCATGACGATGTAGCAAATCTTCTCGAGCGAGATCTGCAGGCTCGGTTCGGCCATGGGCTCTTCCTCCGGGATGCCGCGATAACGCCTGGGCGACGGAAATGGCTCCCGGCCGGCAGGAGGGTGAAATCTCCGGCTCCAGCCAGAGAAGGAGACTGCGACGCCTGCACCGTCTAGTGCTTGCAGAGCGCCTTCAGGTAATCACCGGCGCTGGTGCCGGCCTCCCGGGGGTCGCCCTTGAAGCTGCCGGCGAAGTAGAGACCCTTGGTGGCGCTGATGAGCGAGCTGCGCAGCTGATCCGGACCCTCGGCGCAGACCGTCGTGTCGCCGGGCTTGCCGGCGGTCACCTTGTTCACGACCAGCTGCGCGTCCGGGCTGAGCGCCTGGAAGGCAGCGGTATCCGCCTGAGCCATGCCCGCCCCGGTCACCCAAGCGGTCACCCAAGCGACCAACGCCAAAGCCGTGCCGAGCCGAATCATGGACCACTCCGGTCGCTGTTGCGTGCGCGCAGCATTCCGAACTCGCTCCGAAGGCGTCAAGCTCGGCGGGGAGAAAGCGGCATGGCCTTCCCCGAGATCGTCGACCCGCGCAAGCAGCCGTCGTCCAAGGCGCCTGCTTGAGTCTCCAGCGAAAGCGATGGCATCCTGCGCGTGCACCTGGGGGGCCGATGCAACCAAGCCGTTTCGCCTTGATCCTCGCGCTCGTCGCGAGCGCCGTCCTGCCGTCCGCAAGCCACGCGGCCGACGCGGCCGAGCCGCCGGTCAACCTGCTGACCCTGGCCGAAGGCGCCGTCGTGCTCTCGGCCTCGGCCAACGCGCCCGCGGCGCTGTCGCTGACCGACGGCGACAGCAAGACCGCCTGGAACAACGGCAACCCGAAGTTCCCTGCTCCCTACGTCTTCGTGCTCGAGCTGCGCGCGCCGACGCAGCTCGCCCAGGTCGGCATCGACAACGCCGGGCCGCGGCCGGGCGGCGTGGCCGGCGCCGCGGTGCGCGGCCTGCGCATCGAGGGATCGGCCGAAGGCCCCGAGGCGGGTTTCGTACCGCTGGGCACGATCGAGGCCACCGAAGATGGCGAAACGCTGATCGACGTCTCGCACCCCGAGCCGCTGCGCTGGCTGCGCTTCACGGTCGAGAGCACGCAGAAGCCGGACTCGAAATGGGCCTACCTCGACGGCGTGATCGCCTATGGCACGCAGACGCCGCCGGAGGGCGAGCGCTTCACCGGGGTCTTCGCGTCGGGACCGAAGGCGTCGATCGAGATGCACCAGAG
>DATEDK010000455.1:0-2152 GCA_035281685.1 Kiloniellales bacterium
CGCACCGCCTTCTGCTCGCGCGGCGTATAGGCGCGGAGCGCGTGCTGCACGCGGTTGCCGAGCTGCGCCAGCACGGACTGCGGGATGTCGAGCGGGTTCTGCGTCACGAACCAGACGCCGACCCCCTTGGAGCGGATCAGCTTCACCACCTGCTCGATCTTGCCGACCAGCGCCGGCGGCGCGTCCTCGAAGAGGAGATGCGCTTCGTCGAAGAAGAAGACCAGCTTCGGCTTCTCCGGATCGCCCACCTCCGCCAGGTCCTCGAAGAGCTCGGAGAGCAGCCACAGGAGGAAGGTCGCGTAGGCGCGCGGACTCTGCATCAGACGGTCGGCCGCCAGCACGTTGACCGTGCCCAGGCCTTCGGGCGTGACGCGCAGCAGGTCGTCCAGCGCCAGCGCCGGCTCGCCGAAGAACTGCTGGCCGCCCTCGGCCTCGATCTGCAGGAGTGCGCGCTGGATCGCGCCGACCGAAGCGGCGGAGACGTTGCCGTACTCGATGGTGAGCCTGTCCGCCTGCTCGCCGACGAAGGCCATGAGCGCGCGCAGGTCCTTGAGATCGAGCAACGCCAGGCCCTGCTCGTCGGCCAGCTTCAGCGCAATGGCGAGCACGCCCTCCTGCACGTCCGAGAGGCTCATCAGCCGGCCCAGCAGCAAGGGCCCCATCTCCGAGACCGTGGTGCGCACCGGCAGGCCCTGCTTGCCGAAGAGATCCCAGAAGGCGACCGGCGCCGCTGCGTAGGCGAGCGGCGTCAGTCCCAGGGTCGTCGCACGCTCCTCGACCTTGGGATTGCCGCCGCCCGCCTGGCTGATGCCGGCGAGATCGCCCTTCACGTCGGAGCAGAAGACCGGCACGCCGGCCTCGGAGAGGCCCTGCGCCAGCACCTGCAAGGTCACGGTCTTCCCGGTACCGGTGGCGCCGGTGATGAGGCCGTGCCGGTTCGCATAGGGCAGCAGCAGGCGCGCGGTGCTCTCGCCACTGCCGCCGAGGTAGAGCGTGCCAGGTGGCTGGAGGGCTTCAGGGACGGGCATGGGCTCTCCTTCCTGCCGGCAATCCCCTCCACCATGCGCAGCATGGGGGAGGGTTAGGGAGGGGGTGTCGACGATTGGAGCTGCTTTGTCGAAACCCCCTGCCCAACCCCTCCCCCGCGCTTCGCGTGATGGAGGGGCTAGCTCAGGCCGCCAACACTTCCTGCTGGCCGGCCCAGCGGTAGCGCTTCACGGCGTCGATGAAGGTGAGCTCGGCGGGGGAGAAGCGGCGGCCGGCGACCGACACCAGGGAGATGTCGCGCCAGACCTCGGGGTCGATCACCGGCCGGGTCTGCACGCCGGGGAAGACCGCGCTGTACTCGGGCAGGAAGCAGACGCCGAGGCCAGCCGCCACCATGTTCTGGATCCAGTCCTCGCGCTCGCTGACGTGGGAGACGCGCAGGCCGACGTCACGCTCCTCGCAGAGCTGCGCCAGGTAGTCGCGGTATTCGCAGTTCACGCGGCGCAGATAGTTCTCGCCCTTGAGCGCGGCCACCGGAACGGCCTCCATCTGCTCGAAGCGGTGGCCGGCGGGAAAGGCCAAGGTGAAGCGCTCGCGATAGAGCGGGCGGCTGTTGAAGCGCTCCGGCAGACCTGGGGTTTGGGCCATGATCGCGAGATCGAGCTCGCCCGTCGCCAGCCGGTCGCCCAGCGAGTCCGGCACCCCCTCGATCAGGCGCAGCTCGATGCCCGGATGCTTCATCTGGAAGTCGGCCAGGAGGCCCATGAAGCGCCGCGGCCCGATGGTACACATGACCCCCAGGGTCACGTGCGCCTCGTCCAGCGTCAGGAAGCGCTGTGCCGCCGCCTTGGCCTCGCGGGTGTTCTCCAGCACCGACTGGAGGCGCGGCCGCAACAGAAGGCCGAGGTCGGTCAGGTGCGTCTGGTTGCGCTCGCGTCGGAACAGGAGGCCGCCCACCTCCTCCTCGAGCAGCTGCACGGCGCGGCTCAGCGCCGGTTGCGAGACGTTGCAGAGCTCCGCCGCGCGCGTGAAGTTGAGCGTCTCCGCGACGGCCAGGAAGTAGCGGATCTGATGCATTTCCATGGGACGGCAGGCTCTCCCGGTTGGCGCCGGGACGCACGCACTTCCCGGTCATCGAATCCATAGCACGGCGGCATTTAACCCA
>DATEDK010000456.1:0-3032 GCA_035281685.1 Kiloniellales bacterium
CAAGGGTCGCGCCACAGTCGTCGGCAATCTCTGCAACGCCTCGCCGGCGGCTGACTCCGTCCCCGCGCTTATCGCAGGACGGGCGACCGCGCGCATCGCCGGTCCCAAGGGAGAGCGCGACGTGCCGGTCGAGGAGGTCGCCACCGGCCCCGGCAAGACTTCGCTCGGCAAGGGCGAGTTCGTCGCTTCGGTGTTCCTGCCGAAGCGGGCCGCGCGCTCGGGCGACGCCTACCTGCGCTTCATCCCGCGCACCGAGATGGACATCGCCGTGGTCGGCTGCGGCGTCAGCCTGACGCTCGACGCCAAGGGCAGCTGCACCGACGCGCGCGTCTGCCTGGGCGCCGTCGGCCCCAAGGCCATCGTCGTCGAGGCAGGGGCCAAGGCGCTCATCGGCAGCAAGGTCGACGATACCGCGCTCGATGCGCTGGCCGAGGCCTGCTCGGCCGCCGCGCGGCCGATCGACGACAAGCGGGGCACCAAGGCCTTTCGCATCAAGGTGGCTGGCGTGCTGGGACGCCGTGCCGCCGCCATCGCCAGGGATCGCGCGCTCGGCAAAGCCAGCGCAGGAGGGAAGCACTGATGTCCGGGGTTCATGTCAGCACGACCATCAACGGTGACGCCTACGAGTTCGTCTGCGAGCCGGACGAGAGCCTGCTCGACGCTCTGCGCAACCGGCTCGGGCTCACCGGCGCCAAGGAAGGCTGCGGCACCGGCGACTGCGGCGCCTGCAGCGTCACGCTGGACGGCCGGCTGGTCTGCTCCTGCCTGGTGCTCGGCGCCGAGGCCGAGGGCAAGGAGATCGCCACCATCGAGGGGATGGCCGACGGCGAGGCGCTGCATCCTCTGCAGAAGAAGTTCCTGGAGCACGCCGCGCTGCAATGCGGGATCTGCACGCCCGGGTTCCTGGTCGCCGCGCGGGCGCTGCTCGAGCGGCATCCCGATCCGTCCGAGACGGAAATTCGCTTCTGGCTGGCCGGCAACCTCTGCCGCTGCACGGGCTACGACAAGATCGTCCGCGCGGTGATGGATGCCGCCGCCGAGATGAGGAGGTAGTCCCATGCCGCTCGATCAAGGCGCGCCCAAGAAACTGAAGTTCCGTGAAGTCGGCACACGGCCGCTGCGGCCGGACGGCATTGACAAGGTCACCGGCAGGGCGCGGTTCGGCGCCGACGCCAGTGCGCCCGGCATGCTGGTGGGCCGCATCCTGCGCTCGCCGCATGCGCACGCGAAGATCCGCAAGATCGACGCCAGCGCCGCGGAGAAGCTGCCGGGCGTGAAGGCGGTGGTCACCGGCGCCGACATCCCCTATCGCGAGGGCGCGGACCGCTGGGTGTGGATGAACGTCATGGCGCAGAAGAAGGCGCTCTATGACGGCCACGCCGTGGCGGCCGTCGCTGCCGTCGATGCGGCGACCGCGCGCAAGGCCCTCAAACTGATCAAGATCGACTACGAGGTGCTGGCGCACGTGACCGACGTCGACGAGGCGATGAAGCCCGGCGCGCCGCTGCTGCACGACGACATCTTCACCAAGGGCGTCGAGCCCGAGCCGAAGAAGCCCTCCAACGTCACGGAACGCTACGAGGTGGGCCACGGCGACCCGGAGAAGGGCTTCGCCGAGGCCGACGTCATCATCGAGCGCAGCTTCAAGACCGAGGCGACGCACCAGGGCTACATCGAGCCCCATGCCTGCCTCGCCAACGTCGGCGCCGACGGCACCGGCGAGCTCTGGGTCTGCACGCAGGGCCACTACATGGTCCGCGACGTCTGCGCCTCGCTGCTCGGCATGGATATCTCGAAGCTGCGGGTCACCGCCTCGGAGATCGGCGGCGGCTTCGGCGGCAAGACCACGGTCTTCATCGAGCCGGTGGCGCTGGCGCTCTCGCGCAAGGCCGGCCGGCCGGTGAAGGTGGTGATGAGCCGCGAGGAAGTCTTCCGCGCCACCGGTCCGACTTCCAGCGCCTCGATGGACGTGAAGATGGGCGCCAAGAAGGACGGCACGATCACCGGCGCCTTCGCGGAGTTCCGCTATCAGGGCGGCGCCTTCCCCGGCTCGCCGGTCCAGTTCGGCGCGATGACCGCCTTTGCCTGCTACGACCTGAAGCACGTGAAGGTGATCGGCTACGACGTCGTCGCCAACCGGCCGAAGCAGGCCGCCTACCGCGCACCCGGTGCGCCGATGGCTGCCTTCGCGGTCGAGAGCGTGGTGGCCGAGCTGGCCGAGCAGTTGAAGATGGATCCGCTCGAGTTCCGCCTGAAGAATGCGGCGAAGGAGGGGACCAAGGCGGCCTACGGCCCGACCTTCGGCCCGATCGGCCTGGTCGAGACGATCAAGGCCTGCCAGAAGCACCCGAGCTACAAGATCCCGCTGAAGGAGAACCAGGGCCGCGGCGTCGCCTCGGGCTTCTGGTTCAATTTCGGCGGCCAGACCTGCGTCAGCCTGAACGTGAACGGCGACGGCACGGTGGCGCTCTCCGTCGGCACGCCGGACATCGGCGGCAGCCGTGCCTCGATGAGCCTGATGGCCGCCGAGGAGCTGGGCATCCCCTACGACAAGGTGCGCACCATCGTCGCCGACACCTCCTCGCTCGGTTACAACGACGTGACCGACGGCAGCCGCGTGACCTTCGCCACGGGACTCGCCACGATCAACGCCGCGCGTGACTGCGTGCAGAAGCTCTGCGCGCGCGCCGCCAAGATCTGGGCCATCCCGGAAGAGGCGGTGACGTGGGAGAACGGCAAGGCCCATCCGGCCGGCGACAACGCCGGCAAGTTCGAGCCACTGTCGCTCGCCGAGATCGCTGCCAAGGCCGGCAACACTGGCGGGCCGATCGCCGGGCACTGCGAGTTCAACGCCGAGAACGCGGGACCGGGTTTCGCCACGCACATCGTCGACGTGGAGGTCGATCCGGAGACCGGCCGCACCGAGGTGCTCCGCTACCTCGTCATCCAGGACGCCGGCAAGGCCGTGCATCCGTCCTATGTCGAAGGCCAGTTCCAGGGCGGCGCGGTGCAGGGCGTCGGCTGGGCGCTGA
>DATEDK010000457.1:0-6911 GCA_035281685.1 Kiloniellales bacterium
TATGGTGAGCGGGGACCCGTGCCATGACTCTTGCCTCCATCCTTGTCGTTCTCTCCGGCGGACCGGAAAGCGAGGCTGCGCTGCGGACCGCGCTCACCTTCGGGCGCGCCTTCGAAGCGCACGTGCGGCTGCTGCACGTCGAGATCGATGCGGTGGCCAGCGCACCGCTGCTGGGCGAAGGCATGCCTGCCGCGCTGATGTCCGACCTGACGGCTTCGCTGCTGGCCGAGCGGGAGCGCTCGCGCAAGGCGGTGCAGCAGCTCTTCGAGGTGCACTGCCGCGAGCACGACCTGATCGTGGTTCAGAAGGAGGAGCCGCCGCCGGCGCGGCAGCTTTCGGTCTCGCTGGTGATCGAGACGGGCAACGAGTCGGAGCGCATTGCGGAGGAGGGCCGGCTGCACGACCTGATCGTCGTCGCGCGCACGCCGGCCGAGGCAGGGTTCTCCGGCCCGACCCTGGAGGCGGCGCTCTTCGAGTCCGGCCGGCCCGTCCTGCTGGCGCCACGCCAGGCGCTCGACCGCTTGCCGCAGCGGATCGCCTTCGCCTGGAACGGCAGCCGCGAGGCGGCGCGGGCGGCGGCGCTGACCCTGCCGTTGCTGAGCCGGGCGCAGGAGGTTGTGGTGATCAGCGGCGAGGGCAAGGACGACCGGCCGGTGGCCCATCCCAATGCGCTGAAGCGCTATCTTGCCGTGCATGGCATCGCCGCCGACGCCTGGAAATACCAGCCGGAGGACTCGCCGGTCGCCGGCTCGTTGGTGGAGCAGGCGAAGATCGCCGGCGCCAACCTCTTGGTCATGGGCGCCTACGGCCATAGCCGCCTGCGTGAGCTGGTGCTGGGCGGCGCAACCCGCGCCGCGCTGAAGGCGAGCGACCTGGCCGTGCTGATGGTGCACTGAGCCCCGACCGGCGGAGGGTCGGGGCGGGTTGTCTTCTGCCCCGCGTCCGGCCAACCTCTGGCAACAGGTCATCCGGCGGCCGGCGGGGAACAGAACCATTTGACGACGAGCGACAACGAAGCCTTCGTCGAGTTCCGCGAAGTGCAGAAGAGCTACGACGGCCAGAGCATGGCCGTGAAGAATCTCACCCTCGCCATGCCGAAGGGAGAGTTCCTCACGCTGCTCGGCCCCTCGGGCTCCGGCAAGACGACCTGCCTCATGATGCTGGCCGGCTTCGAGAGCGTCAGCGGCGGCGAGATCCGGCTCGGCGGGCGCGACATCAGCCGCGTGGCGCCGCACCAGCGCGACATCGGCATGGTGTTCCAGAACTACGCGCTCTTCCCGCA
The DNA here is from genome assembly GCA_035281685.1 of Kiloniellales bacterium. Classification (GTDB taxonomy): domain Bacteria; phylum Pseudomonadota; class Alphaproteobacteria; order Kiloniellales; family JACOMY01; genus DATEDK01. The sequence continues at coordinate 1,283 of DATEDK010000457.1, forward strand.
CATGACCGTGGCGGAGAACCTGGCCTTCCCCCTGCAGGTGCGCAAGCGCGGCCGCGCGGAGATCGCCCAGCGTGTGCGCCGCGCGCTGGAGATGGTCGAGCTGCCGCACCTGGGCCAGCGGCGGCCGGCGCAGCTTTCCGGCGGCCAGCAGCAGCGTGTCGCCGTCGCCCGTGCGCTGGTGTTCGAGCCCGCGCTCGTGCTGATGGACGAGCCCTTGGGCGCGCTCGACAAGAACCTGCGCGAGCAGATGCAGTACGAGATCAAGCACCTGCACGAGAACCTGGGTCTGACCGTGGTCTACGTGACGCACGACCAGCATGAGGCGCTGACCATGTCCGACCGCATCGCCGTGTTCCGCGACGGCGCAGTGCAGCAGCTGGCGACGCCGGCGGAGCTCTACGAGCAGCCCCAGAACGCCTTCGTCGCCGCCTTCATCGGCGAGAACAACCGCATGTACGGCAAGGTGCGGAGCATCGCCGGCGGCCTGTGCGTGGTCGTGCTGGACGATGGCAGCGAAGTCAGGGCGCAGGCGGTGAAGGTGACCGCGGCGGGCGAACGCACGATGGTCTCCCTGCGGCCGGAGCGCGTGCAGATCAACCCGGCGGGACAGCAGGGCGACAACGTCTTCTCGGCGCGCGTCGAGGAGCTGATCTATCTCGGCGACCACATCCGCACCCGCGTCAGCGTGTGCGGCAACGACAAGTTCATCGTCAAGGTACCCAATGCTCAGGATCACGCCCGGTTGACGGTGGGCGACACGATCACCGTTGCCTGGGCGAAGGACGACTGCCGGGCGCTCGACGCCTGACCCGGCGGGTCGAAGGTGCGGCCGTGCTCGTCGTGGCGGTAGACTGCGGCGGGGCGGATGGAGGCGAAACGAAGGAACAGGGAGATGACAATGCGATTGACCAGACGTCACGTCCTCGGCGGCGCCGCCGCCCTGGCGGGCACCGCGGCTTTCGGCCGCCTGTCGCGCCAGGCGCGCGCGGCGGTGACCGAATTCCGCATGATCGAGGCCGGCGGACCCTCCGGCGAATCGATCGAGCAGGGCTACATCGCGCCCTACACCAAGAAGACCGGGATCAAGGTGATCCGGGAGAGCCCCTCGGGCCTCGGCAAGCTGCGCTCGATGGTCGAAGCCAAGAGCGTGACGGCGCCCCTGCTCGAGCTCGGCAGCCCGGAGTTGGAGCAGGCCAGGGCGCTCGACCTCGTCGAGCCCCTGGACTGGGCGGCGATCGACCCCATGCCGATCTTCCCCGAGGCGAAGAACGAGTTCGGCTTCGGCTACCAGTACTACTCCACGATCATGGCCTGGAACGGCAAGGCCAAGGCGCCGTCGAACTGGGTGGAGTTCTTCGATGCCTCCGGGTTCCCCGGCAAGCGGGCGCTGCCGGACTATCCCGCCTTCTGCCTCCCGCTCGCGGCGATGGGGGCGGGCGTGAAGCCGGAGGAGCTCTATCCGCTGAACCTCGACGCCGCCTTCGACATGCTGGAGAGCGTGAAGGACCACGTGGCCGTCTGGTGGCAGGCCGGCGCGCAGCCGCCGCAGCTTCTGAAGGACAACGAGGTGCAGTACGCCATCTCCTGGTCCGGCCGCGTGGCCGGTCAGGAGGGCATCTCGATCAGCTTCAACCAGGGCCAGCTCGACCTCGCGTTCTTCGCCGTGCCGAAAGGCGCCAATCCGGAGGAGAAGGCGGCCGCGATGGGGCTGCTGCACGAGATGTCCGTGCCGGAGAACCAGGCGGTCGCCGCCGAGGTCATCTCCTACACCGGCAACAGCCCCGACCTGGAGCCTCTGCTGCCCCAGGATCGCCTGGCGGAGTTCCCAACGACCGAGCAGAACCGCAAGGTCCAGGTGCTGGCCGATGCCAAGTGGTGGTTCGAGAATGCCGACGAGGTCGAAACGCGGTGGCAGGAGTTCAAGCTGACGCTTTAGCCCTGGCGACCGCGGCGTGAGGCGCCGCACAGCGGCCGGCGGGCCGAGCGGGGTGGGCTTCGTCCTCCCGCTCGGCCTCGCCATGCTCCTGGCCTTCATCATTCCGATGCTGCTGATGCTCGGCTGGGCCTTCGCCAGCCCGCAGGGTCCCTTCGCGCCGTGGCGGGAGCTGGTCGAGAAGACGATCTACGTGCGCGTGCTCGGCAACACCTTGCGCATCGCGGTGATCGCCACCGTCACCTGTGCGCTGCTCGGCTATCCCCTGGCCTACTGGCTGCGCCAGCTGAAGGGCACGGCGCGGCTCGTCGGCCTCGCGCTGGTGGTGCTGCCCTTCTGGGTCTCGATCCTGGTGCGCACCTACGCCTGGATCGTAGTGCTGGGCAACAACGGCGTGGTCAACCGCACGCTGCTCGATCTCGGCCTCATCACCGAGCCGTTGCCGCTGCTCTACAACGAGTTCGGCGTCATCATCGGCACCACCAACGTGCTGCTGCCGTTCCTGGTGCTGCCGCTCTTCGCCATCATGCTGCGCGTCGACGAGCGGGTGCTGCAGGCCGCCGCCGGCCTGGGCGCGCCGCCGCGCACGGTCTTCTGGCGCATCTTCTTCCCGATGACCCTGCCGGGGCTCGCGGCCGGCTCGATCCTGGTGTTCATCCTGACGCTCGGCTTCTTCATCACCCCGGCGATCCTCGGCGGCGGCAAGGTGCCGATGATCGCCAACATGACCGACATCCTGATCAACCGCATGCCGAAGTGGGAGCTGGCGTCGGCGCTCTCGACGCTGCTGCTGCTGGTCACCTTCGCCTGCTATGCGGTCTACCTGAAGGTCTCCAAGCGGGGGACGGTATGAGCGGGCGGCGCTTCGCGCGGGTCGCGCTCGCGGTCACCGGTGGCGCCGTGCTGCTGTTCCTCTGCCTGCCGATCGCGATCGTCGTGCCGATGTCCTTCTCCAGCGCCAGCTCGCTGGAGTTCCCGCCGCCGGGCCTGTCGCTCCGCTGGTACGATGCCTTCTTCGGCGAGGAGCGTTGGCTGGAGGCCGCCGTGACCTCGCTCGCCGTGGCGGCGCTCGCCTCGACCTCGGCGCTGCTGCTCGGGACCGTCGCCGCTTACGGCCTGGTGCGGGGCCGCTTCCGCGGGCGCGCGCTGATCGAGCTCAACTTCATGGCGCCGCTGATCCTGCCGCAGATCATCACCGGCGTGGCGCTCTACATCTTCTTCGCCAGGCTCGGCCTGCTTGGCAGCTTCTTCGGCCTGGTGGTCGGCCACACGGTGCTGGCCGTGCCCTACACCCTCCTCGTGATGACCGTGGCGATCCGCACCTTCGACAGGCGCATCGAGCAGGCGGCGGTGTCGTTGGGCGCGCCCTGGCCGACGATGGCCTGGCGCATCCTGCTGCCGAATCTTCTCCCCTCGGCCTTCGCTGCCTGGATCTTCGCCTTCGTCATCTCCTTCGACGAGGTGATCGTCACGCTCTTCATCTCGGGCGCGCACGAGACCATCCCGAAGCGGATGTTCACGGAGCTGATCCTGCAGGTGAACCCGACCATCACGGCGATCGCCACGCTGCTGATCGCGCTCAGCGTGGTGACAATCCTGGCGGTGGTGGCCCTGATGCGGCGCGCTGGCCTGCTGACCCGCGCCGTCGGCTGAGCCTCAGAACGCCCGGGTCGGCACCTTGTCGTCGATGCGGTCGATGTACTGCTGCACGAAATCGCAGCCGACGAGACGGATATAGGCGTCGGCGAGTCGACGCGTCACTGGCCCCCAGACCTGGCCTTCCGGCCCGACGTGCTGGCCGTTCACGCTCACCACCGGGCAGATGCAGAGCGAGGTGGAGGTGAGGAAGCACTCGTCGGCGGTGTAGGCGTCGTAGGCATCGGTGTCGGCCTCGCGCACGGTGAGGCCCTCCTCGCGCGCGAGGTCGATCGCGGTCTGCCGGCTGACGCCCGGGAGCACGAACTGCTCGCGCGGCGTGACGATCTCGCCGCCCCGCACGAAAAAGATGTTGGAGCCCAGCCCCTCGGTGAAGTTGCCGTTCATGTCGAGCAGCACGGCCCAGGCGCCGGGATCCTGCGACTGCACCTCCTGGTCGCCGACGATGAGGTTCAGGTAGTTGTGCGTCTTGGCGCGCGGCGTCAGCGACTGCGGCGGGATGCGCCGGTTCGAGGGCGCCACGACGCGGATGCCGTCGCGGAAGAGCTTGGCGCGCGGCTTCAGCGGCAGCGGCGCGCATTCCACGATCACGTTGGGGCCGTAGTGGTCCCAGCCGTCGCCCTCGACCTTGTTGACGCCGCGGCTGATGCGCTGGCCGACCCAGTAGTCCTCGCTGCGGTCGAGCAGGTGCAGGTTGCGCTCGGTCACGGTCTCGGTCACCGCCATCATCTCGCTGGGCGAGAGGCCCGGATCGAGCCGCAGGTATTTGAGCGAGCGGTAGAGCCGGTCGACGTGCTCCTTCACTTTGAAGAGCCGGTGCCCGAAGGTGCGGGTCATGTCGAAGCAGCCGTCGCCGAAGATGAAGCTGCGGTCGCGGAAGGGGACGCGAACCTGACTTTCCGGAAGGTACTCCCCGTTGAAATAGGCGATGCGTTCGTTGCTGAGCGTCATGGGCGGCGGGCTCCTCGAGAGGCGTGCGGCGGAGCCTAGCGTCGGGCGCCGTCGGCCGGAAGCGCGCCAGCGCGGGGCTGCCCTGCCTCGCCGGTAGGCCGGCGGAGGCGCGCGCCCGGCAGCTGCGCCCTGGCGGCGAGGCGCTCGGCTCTCTATCTTGGGGTCATGCTGCAAAGCGACGAACCGCGCCCGACTGTCGTCCTGACCGGCGCCAGCCGCGGCATCGGCCATGCCACCGTGAAGCGCTTCTCCGACGAGAACTGGCGCATCATCACCTGCTCGCGCGAGGATGCGCCGGCCGAGTGCCGGCGCGACCACAACTGGACGCACCACATCGTCGCCGACCTCGCCGATCCCAAGAGCCTGCAGCACTTCATCGAGGAGACCAACGTGCTGCTGGGCCAGGGCGCGCTGCAGGCCCTGGTCAACAACGCCGCGGTCTCGCCGAAGACCCCGGAGCGCGAGCGGCTGGGCGCGCTCGACGGCGACGTCGCGATCTGGCGGCAGGTCTTCGAGCTGAACCTCTTCGCGCCGCTGACCCTGGCGCGGGGCTTCGCCGACGCCCTGGAGCGCGGGCGCGGCACGATCGTCAACATCACCTCGATAGCCGGCCACCACGTGCACCCCTTCGCGGGCTCGGCCTACTCGACCTCGAAGGCGGCGCTCTCCGCCCTGACCCGCGAGCTCGCCGCCGAGTTCGCCAAGAAGGGCGTGCGCGTCAACGCCGTGGCGCCGGGCGAGATCGAGACGGCGATGATCGGCCCCGAGTACCAGGCGCTGGTGCCGCAGATCCCGCTGCACCGCCTGGGCAAGCCGGAGGAGGTCGCCTCGGCCGTCTACCGCCTCTGCACCGGCGAGTTCAGCTACGTCACCGGCACCGAGATCTTCGTCACCGGCGGCCAGCATCTGTATTGAGGTTTTGACCCTCTCCCCTCCGCGGGAGAGGGTAGGGTGAGGGGGGTAGGTTGGTGCGGTTGTCGACAATCGCACCAACCTACCCCCCTCACCCCGACCCTCTCCCGCAAGGGGAACGGGAGGACTTCGAGGTCCGCCTCTAACGCTTCAGCTCGATCTCCAGGAAGGTCAGCG
>DATEDK010000458.1:0-2054 GCA_035281685.1 Kiloniellales bacterium
GCCGCCTCCAAGGACCGCCTCGCCACGCTCGAGAAGGAGCTGGCCGAGCTCGAGGAGAAGTCGAACGCACTGACCGCCGAGTGGCAGAAGGAAAAGCAGCAGCTCGCCGGCGCGCAGAAGATCAAGGAGGAGCTGGATCAGGCCCGCTCGCAGCTGGAGATCGCCCAGCGCGAAGGCCGGCTGGAGCGGGCGGGCGAGCTCGCCTACGGCATCATCCCCGGCCTGGAGCGCAAGCTGGCCGAGGCCGAGGGGCACGAGAAGGCGCAGATGCTGAAGGAGGAGGTGACCGACGAGGACATCGCCGCCGTGGTCTCGCGCTGGACCGGCATTCCGGTCGACAAGATGCTGGAGGGTGAACGGGAAAAGCTCCTGCACATGGAGGAGGTGCTGAAGGCGCGCGTCATCGGCCAGGCCGAAGCGGTGGAAGCCGTGGCGAAAGCCGTGCGCCGGGCCCGGGCGGGGCTGCAGGATCCGAACCGGCCGATCGGCTCGTTCCTGTTCCTGGGTCCGACCGGCGTCGGCAAGACCGAGCTGACGAAGGCGCTCGCGGGCTTCCTCTTCGACGACGATCAGGCCATGGTGCGCCTCGACATGTCCGAGTACATGGAGAAGCACTCGGTCAGCCGCATGATCGGGGCGCCCCCGGGCTACGTCGGCTACGACGAAGGCGGGGCGCTGACTGAGGCGGTGCGCCGGCGGCCCTACCAGGTCGTGCTCTTCGACGAGATCGAGAAGGCGCACCCCGACGTGTTCAACGTGCTCCTGCAGGTGCTGGACGACGGCCGCCTGACCGACGGCCAGGGCCGTACGGTCGACTTCCGCAACACGCTGATCATCCTCACCTCCAACCTCGGCTCGGAGATTCTCGCGGCGCAGACCGAGGGTGAATCGGTCGAGAAGGTGCGCGGCCAGGTGATGGCCGTGGTGCGCCAGGCCTTCCGGCCGGAGTTCCTGAACCGCCTGGACGAGATCCTGCTGTTCCACCGCCTGTCCCGCGCGCAGATGACCGGCATCGTCGAGATCCAGCTGCAGCACCTGGAGAAGCTGCTGGCCGACCGGAAGATCACGCTCTCCGCCGACGAGGCGGCGAAGCACTGGCTGGCCGAACGCGGCTACGACCCGGTCTACGGCGCGCGGCCGTTGAAGCGGGTGATCCAGCGCGAGCTGCAGAACCCGCTCTCGCAGCTGATCCTGGCGGGCAAGGTGAAGGGCGGCGACACGGTCTACGTCACCGCCTCCTCGCTCGGCCTGGTGATCGGCGGCAAGCAGATCGCGGCGGCCTGACCTGATGGAGAACGAGGCGGGCGCGGAGCCGGAGGGTTTCGCGCCCGCCTTTGCCGTCTGGTCGCTGGCGGATCAGGGTCAGCGTGCGGCCGCGCTGCGCACCGGCCTGGCGCTGCTGCGTCGGAGGCCGCGCGATCGGCTGCTGCTGGGATTGCTGGCCCGTCTCGGCGCGGGCGCGGCCCTGCGCCAGGTCTTGGCCGAGGGCGATCCGGAGGCGCGTCACCTCGCTGACCCGCTCCCCGCCGATCCGTCGCCCGCGCTGCGCGCCAAGCTCGCCACCTGGCTGCTTGACCTGGGCGAGCCGGAAGCGGCGCTGAGCTTCTGCGAGCCGCTGGCGCACCCGGCGCTCTCCATGGCGACGGCGCGGGTCCTGCGCGCGCTGGGACGTCTCGACGAGTCGGCCGCCGCCTACCGCCGCGTCCTCGCTACCGCGCCCGCTCAGCGCGAAGCGCAGCGGTTGGCGCCGGCGCTCTCCGGCGAGGTGCCAGGTCTGCCGGCCAGCGACGGACTTGCGGCCGTTCCCTTCCTGCGCCTGACCTCGCCGCTCGACCCCTCGACGCACGAGGCGCTGCGCGAGCGCCTTCTGGCACTGCTGCCGGCCTTTCGGCCGGCGACGGTTCATGCCATCGCCGATGCGCCCGACAGTCTCGATGCCGCGCGCAGCGCGCGCGTGCTGCTGCGCCTGCCGGCGGAGGCGGCACCGCTTGCTCGGTGGCTGCAGGCCGAGCAGCGGCGGCTGCTCGCGACGCTGTTGCCGCGCCCGCCGGCGG
>DATEDK010000459.1:0-3400 GCA_035281685.1 Kiloniellales bacterium
GAGGAAGAGGTCCGGCGCCGGCTTGCCCTCGGCCACCTGGTGGGCACTGAAGAGTCGCCCCTCGAAGCGCGGCAGCAGGCCGGTGAGGCCCAAGGTCATGCGCATCTTCTCGAAGCGTCCGGAGGAGGCGACGCAGGTCGACAGGCCCGCGGCGGCGATGGCGTCCAGCGCCGGCACGATGCCCGGCACCGGCTGCACGCCCTCGGCGCTGAGTGCCGCCAGCGTCGCCGTGCGCACTTCGGCGGGAAAGTCGACTGGCGCAGTCCAGCCCTCCTCCGCCGCCAGGATGCGCAGGATCGAGGGCAGGTTCCGTCCGACGAAGCGCCGGTGCACGCTCGCCACGTCGCAGGCGAGGCCGTGCCCCTGCAGGATCTCCGTGAAGACGCGGCAGCTGATGGCCTCGCTGTCCACCAGCACGCCGTCGCAGTCGAAGATGACGAGGGCGGGAGGCTTCAGTTTCGTCCTCCGCTCAGGAGCCCGCGCGCGATCACCTGCGCCTGGATTTCGGCGGCGCCCTCGAAGATGTTGAGGATGCGCGCGTCGCAGAGCACGCGCGAGATGCGGTACTCTTCGGCGTAGCCGTTGCCGCCGTGGATCTGCAGCGCGTTGTCGGCGTTGGCCCAGGCGACGCGGGCGGCCAGCAGCTTGGCATAGCCCGCCTCGATGTCGCAGCGGCGCTCCTGGTCCTTCTCGCGCGCGGCGTAGTAGGCGAGCTGGCGCGCCACCATGGTCTCGGCCGCCATCCAGGCGAGCTTGTTGGCAACGCGCGGGAATTGGATCAGCGCCTTGCCGAACTGGCGGCGCTCCCTGGCATAGGCAAGGCCGAGCTCGAGCGCGTTTTGCGCCACGCCGACGGCACGCGCAGCGGTCTGGATGCGCGCGGACTCGAAGGTCGCCATCAGCTGCTTGAAGCCCTGGCCCGCGACGCCGCCCAGGAGATTCTCCGCCGGCACGGCGAAGCCATCGAAGGAGAGCTCGTACTCCTTCATGCCGCGGTAGCCGAGCACCTTGATTTCACTGCCCGACATGCCTTCGGCAGGAAAGGGATCGCCGCTCGTTCCGCGCGGCTTCTCGGCGAGGAACATGGATAGGCCGCGCCAGTCGTCGCTCGCCGGGTCGCTGCGCGCGAGCAGCGTCATCAGGTCGGAGCGGCTGGCGTGCGTGATCCAGGTCTTGTTGCCGGTGATGCGCCAGGTCCCGCCCTCCAGCACGGCGCGGGTTTTCAGCGCGCCGAGATCGCTGCCGACACCGGGCTCGGTGAAGACGGCCGTGGGCCAGATCTCGCCCGCCGCCAGCTTCGGCAGGAAGCGCCGCTTCTGCTCATCGGTGCCGCCGAGCCGGATCAGCTCGGCTGCGATCTCCGGCCGCGTGCCGAGCGAGCCCAGGCCGATGTAGCCGCGCGAGAGCTCCTCGGTCACCACGCACATCGCAAGCTTGCCCAGGCCCGCGCCGCCGTAAGCCTCCGGCACGGTCAGCCCGAAGACTCCGAGGCCCGCCAGCTCCTCGATCACGGGGGCCGGGATCAGCTCGTCCTTGCGGTGCCACTCGTGCGCGGCCTCGGCGTGCTCGTCGGCGAAGCGGTGGAACTGCTCGCGGATCAGGACGAGGGTCTCGTCTTCCAGGCCGGGGTCGCCGAACTGGCCCTCGGCGATCAGCTCGGCGAGACGCTTGCGCGCCGTCGGCGCGCCGCCGAGCGCGATCAGCCTCTCGACCGCCGAGCCCTCCGGGCCATCATCCATGCCGAGGTCGGCCGGCCGGACGATCTCGCCCTGGCTCATCGGCAGGCCGCCCTTGAGCTGCGCCAGATACTCGCCGTAGGCCACCTGCAGGATCAGCCGCTCCACCTCGCCCGGCTCTTTCAGCCGCTCGGCCCAGCGCAACAGCTCGCGCAGGGCGGTGGCGTAGGTCATCGTCCAGGCGAGACTGTGCGCCGCGTGCTGCTCTTCCTCCAGCAGGCCCGCATCGACCTTGCCGCCGGGCGCGATCTCCTTCGCCAGCGCGGCGCGCGCGGCCGCGGCGTAGCGCTCGACTGAGGCCAACGCGTCACGGCAGAGAGACAGCAGCTCTTGGTTCATGCGCAGCAGTCCTCCCTCGCCCCCGCGCAAGCGGGGGAGAGGGGCGGGGTGAGGGGGTAGTTGGGATGAGCGCGGTCGAAAACAGAAAGACCGACCGACCGCCCCTCACCCCGACCCTCTCCCCGCTGACGGGGGGCGAGGGGGGACTTCGCGATCGCGAGCATGATCACGAGGTCGCCGCCGGCGCGCAGGCGGCGCCGGTCCAGTAGGGCGTTGCCGGCGGGTGCAGGTTGCCGGCCGGCAGGAACTCCAGGATGTGCGCGCGCGCCTTCTGGCCGCCGGTGCCGCGGTCGATCGCCTCGACGAAGTAGCCGCCGCCCTCCGGCACCACACGGGTGGGGATGAAGCGCAGGTCGGCGAGGCTGAGCTTCCCTTGCGCGTTGGGCATCAGGGCCAGCAGCAGGATGACCGAGGAGCTGCGCGCCAGCGACGACTGGCCGGAGATGAAGTTGCCGAGCGAGTAGGCGACGAAGGTCTCCCGCCCGTCGCTGGTCCGGTAGAGCTCGAAGGGCTCCAGCACGTGCGGATGCGTGCCGATCACCGCGGTGGCGCCGGCCTCCAAGGCGGCGATCGCCAGCTTGCGCTGGCGCTCCGTCGGATCGTGGCGGTACTCGCGCCCCCAGTGCGGCACCAGGAAGACCGCGGCGACGTCCGGCCGGGCCGCGAGCTCGCGGATCGTCGCCAGCACCTCGTCCTGCTGCTCGAAGCAGAACAGGACCTGATGATTGCGGTCGGGGATTTCGTTGGTGCCGTAGGTGCAGCCGAGCCAGGCGACGTTCCAGGTGTTGCCGTGCACGGTGGTGGGCGTGATCGCGTACCAGGGTGCCGTCATCTGGTCGCGGTGGCGCGTGCCGGTGTAGGGCAGGCCCGCCGCGGTGATCGCTTCGATCGTGCGGTCGACGCCCAGCGACTGGCGGTCCAGCGAGTGGTTGTTCGCGGTCAGCAGAACGTCGATGCCGCTGGCCTTGAGGTCGGCCACCAGGGTCGGGTGGTAGTTGAACATCGGATAACCAGAGTAGACGCGGCCGTCGTAGCGCGTGCCCGGGTCCTTGGCCTCGCGCCCGGTGTTGTAGACGTTGGCCGCGGCCGGCCCTTCGAGATTGGCGAAGGTGAGGTCCGCGCCCTGCAGCAGGTCGGCCACGCGCGCCAGCAGCGGCCCGAAGCCCTCTGGCTGTTCGGCCGCATAGGCCTGCAGGGGATCGTGCATGAGCACGTCGCCGACCGCGGCGATGGTGACCGCCTGGCCTTGGACGACGGGAGTCGAGAACGTCAGCATCGGCCCTTCCAGGTTCGGATTGGCGCAGAGCGGTGGTGGCGCGGGCGGC
>DATEDK010000460.1:0-2066 GCA_035281685.1 Kiloniellales bacterium
GGGCGACTCGGTGCGCGAAAGCGACTTCACGAGCGTAGCCGAGACGGCCATGACGAGCGCTGCCGCGACTGGCAGGGCTGAGACCCAGTCCACGCTGACGTCCCAGGGCTGCAGGATCACCAGCACGCCGAGGAAGCCCAGCGTCTCCCAGCCTGGCCAGCTCCAGAAGAAGACCGCCGGCAAGAGGGCCATCGGCGTCATGAACAGGTTCATGTAGAACACCATGGTGCCGGGCGCCTCGGTGCGCGAAAGCGACTTCACGAGCGTCGCCGAGATGGCCATGACGAGCGCTGCCGCGACCGGCAGGGCCGAGACCCAGTCCACGCTGACGTCCCAGGGCTGCAGGATCACCAGCACGCCGATGAAGCCCACCACCGTGGCGCTCCAGCGCCGCAGCCGCACGTCCTCCTTCAGAATCACCGCGGCCAGGATCGTAGCGAAGAGCGGGAAGGTGAAGTTGAGCGCCACCGCCTCGGCCATCGGCAAGGCGGCGACCGAGGCGAACCAGAGGAACATCGAGACGACGCCCACCAGGGCCCGCCAGACGTGCTGCATCAGCCGCCCGGTGCGCAGGCCTACCCGGCCGGTACGGAACAGCCAGGGCAGCATGAAGGTGAGCGCGAAGAGGTTGCGGAAGAACGCGATCTCGGTGGCGTGGATGCCGGCATCGGCGGCGAAGCGCACGCAGGTGTTCATCAGCGCGAAGAAGAAGGCGGCCGCCGTCATGTAGAGCGCGCCCTGCACGGCGTGGCTCAGACCATGGAACTGCTGGGAGAGGCGGCGGAGAAAGGGCATTGAGGCGCCTGAGACTAGCCGAGCGGCCGGAGCCCACCAGCCTGCGAGGGTGGGTAGCTGCCCTGCGACGTGCGAGCGCGCCGCTTTCGCTGTGTGCCGGCCTTCGCCATACTTGCCTGCAGAAGCCTCTGTGCGATGCAACGGAACGCTGTCATCCCGGCCGAGCGGAGCGAGAGCCGGGACCCAGGAGCCGGCAAGCCGAGCCTGTGGCCCCTGGGTCCCGGATAACCGCTGCGCGGTTTCCGGGATGACAAATTCTGTGCGTCGCGAGGTCTCGGACAGGACGAGTGCAGGAGACTCCCGCCATGGCCGGCCCCCTCTGGCGACCCTCGCCGGAACGCATCGCTGCGGCGCGGCTCAGCCATTTCATGGCCGAGGCGGGCCGTCGCCACGGCGTGGTGCTGAAGGATTACGACGCCATCTACGACTGGTCGGTGAGCAAGCTCGCGCCCTTCTGGGAGCTGGTCTGGGACTTCTGCGGCGTGCAGGGCGACCGCCGAGGCCCGACGCTGGTCGATCCGCAGAAGATGCCGGGCGCGCGCTTCTTCCCCGAAGCGCAGGTCAACTTCGCCGAGAACCTGCTGAGCCGGCGCGGCAGCGACGACGCCATCGTCTTCCGCGCCGAGGACAAGGTGGCGCGCCGGGTCTCGTGGGACGAGCTCCATGCCCTGGTCTCCCGCCTGGCGCAGGCTATGGCGGCCGAGGGCGTGGGACCCGGCGACCGCGTCGCCGCCTTCATGCCGAACATGCCGGAAGCCGTGGCGGCGATGCTCGCCACCACCGCGCTGGGCGCGGTCTGGTCCTCCTGCTCGCCCGACTTCGGCGTCACCGGCGTGCTCGATCGCTTCGGCCAGATCGAGCCCAAGGTGCTCTTCGCGCCGGACGGCTATTTCTACGCCGGCAAGACCATCGACGTCGCCGAGCGCGTCGCGGAGTTCATGCAGGGGCTGCCGACGGTCAAGCGCCTCGTCACCGTGCCGCTGATCGGCCGGGGCCAGCCGCCAAGGGGTGTGGCGGGCGGAACGTCGTTGGCGGACTTCATCGCGCCCTTCGAGGCCGGGCCCGTCGCCTTCCGCCGCCAGGCGTTCAACGCCCCGGCCTTCATCCTCTACTCCAGCGGCACCACCGGTAAGCCCAAGTGCATCGTGCACGGCGCCGGCGGCACGCTGATCCAGCACCTGAAGGAGCACCAGCTGCAGTGCGACGTGAAGGCAGGCGACCGCGTCGCCGCCTTCATGCCGAACATGCCGGAAGCCGTGGCGGCGATGCTC
>DATEDK010000461.1:0-6509 GCA_035281685.1 Kiloniellales bacterium
CGGCTGTCGGGTACCGGGGGGCGCCAAGGATTGGCGCAGCTACTGGGATTTCCTGGTCGCCGGACGACTCGGCATCAGCGAGATGCCGGACGACCGCTGGAACAAGGACCTCTTCTATTCAACGGAGCCGGGACGGCGCAGTCGGACCCTCACCAAGTGGGGCGGCTTCGTGCACGACATCGCGGAGTTCGACGCCGCCTTCTTCGGGATCTCGCCGCGCGAGGCGGAATCGATGGATCCGCAGCAGCGCGTGCTGCTCCATGTCGCCTGGGAAGCGCTCGAGGATGCCGGCATTCCCGCCGACCGCCTCGCCGGCAGCCGCACCGCCGTCTTCGTCGGAGCGTCGATCAACGACTACACGCAGGTGCAGCGGCTGCGCCATGGCGCGGTGGACTCGCATGCCGGCACCGGCAATGCGCTCTCGATCGTAGCCAATCGCCTTTCGCACCGTTTCGACCTGCGGGGCCCGAGCGTGGTGGTGGACACCGCCTGCTCCTCCTCGCTGGTCGCCACCGACCTTGCCGTCTCGGCGATCTTGAACGACGGCTGCGACCTGGCGCTGGCCTGCGGCGTCAATGCCCTGTTCGATCCCGCGCCGTTCATCAACTTCAGCGCCGCAAACATGATGTCGCCGCGCGGGCGCTGCCACACCTTCGACGCCTCGGCCGATGGCTACGTGCGCGCCGAGGGTGCCGGCGTCGTCGTGCTCAAGCGGCTGTCTCGCGCGCTGGCCGACGGTGACCGCATCCACGCCGTGATACGCGGCACGGCGGTGAACCAGGACGGCCATACCTCCACGATCACCGTGCCCAGCGCCGAGGCGCAGGCGGCCATGCTGCGCCTGGCGCTGTCGCGCGCCGGGCTCGATCCCCGCGACGTCGGCTATGTCGAGGCGCACGGCACCGGCACGCCGGTGGGCGATCCGATCGAAAGCTACGCGATCGGCACGACTTTCGGTCAGCCGCGGCTGGACATCGGCGGCGTCGTGATCGGAGCCGGCAAGACCCAGATCGGTCACGGCGAGTCCTGTGCCGGCATCCTCGGCCTGATCAAGACCGCGCTCTGCCTGAAGCACCACGCGATCCCGGCCAACCTCAACTTCGCGACGCCGAACCCCTACATCGACTTCGACGGGCTCGGCATCGACCTGCCGCTGAAGGTGCGCGACTGGGATGCGCGCAAGGGCTTGCTCTCGGCCGCCGTCAACTCCTTCGGCTTCGGCGGCACCAACGCCTCGGCCGTGCTGTCCGAGGCACCGCGCCGGCCGATGCCGTTGCGCGAGCGCAGCGAGGGGCTGCGCGCACGGGCGCCCGTCCCGACCGAACCGGCGCGGCCGCTGGTGCTGCTGTCCGCCGCGACCCAGACTGCACTGAAGACCGTGGCCGGGCGCACCGCCCAACACCTGGAGAACGAGCCGGAGCTCGACGCGCTCGATCTCGCCAATGCGCTCGCCACGCAGCGCTCGCGGCTGCCGCAGAGCGCAGTCTTCGACGCACCGGGCCGCGAAGGCCTGCTGCAGGCGCTGAAGCAATACGCCGAGACCGGAGCCGTGGGCGACGAGGCCGGCGGCGTGCGGGTCACCACCGGCAAGGATCTCGGCAACCGCAAGCCGGTTTTCCTTTTCAGCGGCCAGGGCGGCCAGTGGTTTGCGATGGGCCGCGAGCTGATGGCCAGCGACCCGGTCTACCGCGGCGCGATCGAGGAGTTCGACCGCCACTTCCGCAAGGCCTCCCGCTGGTCGGTCATCGAGGCGCTGGCCGCCGACGAGGCGAGCTCGCAGATCGACCACACGCACGTGACGCAGCCTGCCATCCTCGCGGTGCAGATCGGCCTGGTCGCGCGCTGGCGCGCCTGGGGCGTCGAACCCGCCGCCGTGATCGGCCATAGCCTGGGCGAGGTCGCCGCGATCTGGGCCTCTGGTTCGCTGTCGCTCGAGGAAGCCGCGGTCACGATCTACCACCGCGCCCGCCTCTCCGGCAGCACCGAGGGGCTGGGCGGCATCGCTGCGGTCGGCCTCAGGCCGGACCGGGCCAAGGCGCTGATCGCCGCCGCCGGCTGCCGGCGCGTCGAGCTCGCCGCCATCAATGGCTCGGAGATGGTCACCATCGCCGGCGACAAGGCCGAGCTCGATGCCTTCCTGGGCAAGCTGCAGCACGATGACCCCAACCTCTTCGTGCGTCGCGTCCGTATGGACTACGCGCCGCACACCTCGCTGATGGATCCGATCCGCGAGGAGCTGATCCGCGAGCTGTCCCATCTTTCGCCCGGCGACTCCACCGTGCCGATGATCTCGACGGTGAGCGGCGCTCCGGTCGAAGGTCATCTGGTCGGCGCCGAATACTGGTGGCGCAACATCCGCCAGCCGGTTCTGTTCAAGCAGGGGATCGAACACGCCGTGCGCGACGGCCACCGCGTGTTCCTCGAGCTCGGCCCGCACGCCACGCTGGCCGGCATGGTGACGGGCATCCTGGCCGAGAACGGCGGTGGCGTGGCGATCACCTCCCTGCTGCGTGGGAAGCCGGAAGCGGAGAGCCTGCGGACCGCATTGGCCCAGCTGGTCGCCAACGGCGTCGACGTCGATTGGTCCGCGCTGCACGGACGCAGCACCGGCTTCGTGTCGTTGCCGCTCTACGCGTTCGAACCGCAACGCCTGTGGATCGAGAGCGAGGGCTGGCGCGAGCGGTTCTTCCAAGCCCCTTCGCACCCGCTGCTCGGCTGGCGGCACTCCAGTCCGGAGCCGATGTGGGAGAACGAGATCGATCTCCGCGACCAGCCCTATCTTGCCGATCACGCGGTGGGCGGTTCCGTCATCTTCCCCGCCGCGGGCTATGTCGAGGTGCTGCTGGCCGCGGCCGCCGAGATCGTGGGCGAAGGCCCCGTGGAGATCGAGGAACTGCACTTCTTCGAGGCGATGGTCCTGGAGAAGGAGCGCACGGAGGTTCTGCGCACTCGCTACGACAGCGGTCGGCGGCGGCTGCAGATCCATTCGCGCACGCGCGAAGGCGACCCCGACTGGGTGCTGCGCGCCAGCGCCAAGGTGGGGCTGACACAGCCGCAGCGCCCCACCGCAGCGAAAGATCGCCATCTGGAGACCGAGAAGCCGATCAGCGGCGAGGTTTTCCAGAAGAAGCAGGTCGAGCTCGGATTCGAGTACGGCCCGGCCTTCCAGAACATCAAGCGGATTTGGACGGGCGTTCCCTCCTCGCGCGCCACGATCGTGCCGGCGAAGGAGCTGCAGAACGATCTGGATGGCTACCGTCTGCATCCGGCCCTGCTGGACGCCTGCTTCCAGGTCAGCAACGGCACCGTCGTGCGGGCGATGGAAGAGCGCGGCGTGACCGAGCACACGACCTATCTGCCGGTCCGCATGCAGCGCCTGCGCTGGTACCGCCCGATGGGCAAGAAGCGGTTCAGCGTGGAATCGACGGTCACGCACTACGACGTCGTCAACCTGTGCTTCCGCTACCGGCTGCTCACGGACAGGGGCGAGTGCATCGCCGAGATCGAGCAGTTGACCTCGCAGAACGTCGGCCGCGCCGGCGGCGCGGTGCGCCGCAGCGGACCGCAGCTCGGCTTCTATCGCGAGAGCTGGAGCGAGCAGCCGCTGCCCCAGGTGGCGGAGGGCACGGCCAAGCCGCCGGCGAAGACGTGGCTGCTGCTGGGCACCGACCGGCGTCTGACGGCGCCGTTGACCCGGCGGCTGCGCGCCGAGGGGCACCGCGTCGTCCAGGTGGGCAACGAGGTGCGGCTCGACCGCAAGGAGGAAGTCCTTGCGTTGCTCGATCGCCTGGCCGGCGAGGAGCCGGCGCTGGGCAACGTCGTCTACCTCGGCGCCGCCGAGGACCAGGAGGCGGCGGGCAGTGCCGACGAGCTGCTGACGCGGCAGCTGCGCAGCACCACGGCGTTGATGGGCCTGATCCAGGCGCTGAACGATCGCGAGCAGCTGGCGCCGCGACTTTGGCTGGTGACCCGGGGGGCGCAGCTCCTGCACGAGCAGGAGGCTTCGCCGGAGGGCCGCGGCCTGGCGCAGGCGCCGCTGGCGGCGATGGCACGCACCGCCCTGAGCGAGCTGCAGCGCGTGCGGACCACGGTGGTTGACCTGCCGCCGGCCGCCGGACCGGGCGACATGGCGCAGCTCGCCGACGAGCTGCTCGCCAGCTCGCCGGAGTTCGAGGTGGCGCTGCGCGGCCAGCGCTTGGTGCGTCGCGTGGACCACCTGCCGACCTCCGAGCTGCCGCCGCGCCGGATGCGCGCGGGAGACTCCGAGGGCGGGGTGCCGCCCTTCCGTGTCGCCATGAAGGGGCCGGGCGTCATCGACGACCTGCATCTCGAGGAGATGGAGCTGCCGCTGCCGGGCGACGGCGAGGTCGTGGTCGAGGTGAAGACCGTCGGCCTGAACTTCCGCGACGTCATGGCCGCGACCGGACTCCTGCCGGACGAGGCGGAGAGCGGACTGGCCTGGAAGGCGCTGGGCCTCGAATGCGCCGGCGTCGTCCATGCCGTCGGCAAGGGCGTCAGGCACGTGAAGGTGGGCGACCGCGTGATGACGGCGGCCAAGGGCTGCTTCGTCTCGCACCTGAAATTGCCCGGCGCGATCGTCCACCGCATGCCGCGCGGCCTGGATTTCCAGGAAGCGGCAACGATCTCGTCGGCCTTCATGACCGCCTACCATGCGCTGGTCCGTCTGGCGAAGCTGCAGCCCGGCGAGAAGGTGCTGGTGCACTTGGCTACCGGTGGCGTCGGCCTGGCGGCGATCGAGATCTGTCGCATGATCGGTGCCGAGATCTACGCAACCGCCGGCAGCGACTCCAAGCGCGCCTATCTGAAGAAGCTCGGCGTCGAACACGTGATGAACTCGCGGACGCTGGACTTCTCGGGCGAAGTATTGGAGCTCACCGGCGGACGCGGTGTCGACGTCGTGCTGAATGCGCTGGCCGGCGCGGCGATCGAGGGCGGCCTGAAGGTGTTGGCTCCCTATGGCCGCTTCCTGGAGATCGGCAAGCGCGACATCTACGCCGACAGCGCGATCAGCCTGCGACTGCTGCGCAAGAACATCACCTTCCACGCGATCGACCTGGCCGCGATGGGCGAGGAGCGGCCGGAGCAGAGCGGGGCGCTCTTCGTCGAACTGGCGCAGCTGCTGGCGAAGCGGAAGATCCATCCGCTGCCGACCGTGGTCTTCGATGCCGACCACGTCGCCGATGCCTTCCGGCACATGGCGGCCGCCAAGCACATCGGCAAGGTGGTGGTCTCCTTCGAGAAGCCACCGACCGCCGTTGCAAAGTCCCGCGAGCTCGGCCCGAAGATCCGCAGCGACTCCGCATATCTGATCACGGGCGGCCTCGGCGGTTTCGGCGCCGAGGTGGCGCGCTGGCTGGGCGAGCGGGGGGCCGGAGCCCTGATCCTGATGAGTCGCTCCGGCGCCTCGACGCCGGATGCGAAGAAGACGCTGCAGCGGCTCCGCCGCAAGGGTGTGCGCGTTTTCGTGGTGAAGGGCGACGCCGGACGATTGGACGACGTCAAGGCTGCGGTCGACACCGCCGCCGGCAACGGCTTCCCGCTGCGCGGTCTGGTCCACTCCGCCATGGTGCTGGACGACGGCTTCATCTCGCAGCTCGATGCCGAGCGCCTGGGACGCGTGATGCGGCCGAAGATCTCCGGCGCGTGGAACCTGCATTTGGCGACGCGCAAGCTGCCGCTCGACTTCTTCGTCACCTTCTCCTCCGTCGCCGCCTTGATGGGCAGCACCGGTCAGGCGAACTACGTTGCGGCCAACGGCTTCCTCGACAGCTTCATGTGTTGGCGTCACGCGCTCGGGCTGCCTGGCCAGTCGGTCGGCTGGGGTGCGCTGGGCGGCGTCGGCGTGATCGAACGCAGCGCCGGATTGCAGCGCTACATGGAGTCCATGGGCCTGCATCCGATCGCGGTGGCGGACGCCCTGCACGGCCTCTCCGAGGTGATGTGCGCCGATCTTCCGGTCAGCACCTACCTGCGCGTCGACTGGGCGGCCCTGGCCAGGGCGCTGCCGGCCGTGTCCGACAACCCGCGCTTGGCGGGAACCGTTGCGGCTTTCGCCAGCGGGCGCGCCGGCGGAGGACGACTGCGCGCGGAGCTGATGAATGCGGGCGAGACGCAGCGACAGTCCATGCTGGGGCAGTTCCTGCGCGCGCAGGTGGCCAAGGTCCTGAAGGTCGAGCCGGCCGGCATCGCCATGGATCAGCCGCTGGCGGAACTGGGCCTCGACTCGCTGTCTTCCTTCGAGCTGAAGAACCGCATCGAAAGCGAGCTGGCGGTCAGTCTGCCGGTGGGACGCTTCCTGCAGAAGCCGACACTGAACGGCCTGGCGACGGCGATCGCCGATGCGCTGACCACGACGCAGGAGTCCGACGCCGGGGACACGCAGCTCGGTCATGCGGCGGTGGCGCTGCCGAGCAACGTCGCCTTCGCGCTGGACCTCTATCACCGGGGCCTGCGCGCTACCGCGCTGATCGGCGAGTTCGAGACGGCCT
>DATEDK010000462.1:0-12311 GCA_035281685.1 Kiloniellales bacterium
TCAGGGAGGAGGTGTCGACAATTGGAGCTGCTTCGTCGAGACCCCCTCCCCAACCCCTCCCCAGCTGCGCTGGTGGAGGGGCTACTCAGTCCCCGAACAACACGTCGTACAGCCGCTCCCAGCTCTCCACGTCCGGCGCCAGCAGCAATCCCTGCCCCTCGTAACGCAGCGGTGTGTAGTCCGCGCGCGTGTCGGTGAAGCGCGCAACGCCGCCGGCCTCCTGCAGCAGCAAGCAGCCCGGCGCGTGGTCCCAGGGCATCAGCTTGGTGAAAAGCGAGAACTCCATCTCGCCCTCGAGCAGCCGCAGATACTCGATCGAGGCGGCCGCCTTGGACTTCTGCGCGGCCACTCGGCTGCGCCGTTGCTGGATGCGCCGCTGCATCTCCGGCGAGGCAAAGGTCGCCCCGGCGTGCAGCGTGCCCCGCAGCTCGGCCGCCGGGCGGTCGGCTGGCAGCAGCTGCCGGCGCCGGCCGTCGAGCAACGCTCCGCTGCCGCGCTCGCAGGTGGCGAGGCGGCGCAGCATCGGCGCATAGATCCAGGCGGCTTGCGTCTGGCCCGAGCGCACGAGCGCCAGCTGGACCCCGAAGTTCGGCACGCCACGGGTGAAGTTGCGCGTGCCGTCGATCGGGTCGATCACCCAAACGGGCTGCGGGTCGCGCAGGTGCTCGATCAGCTCCGCCCGCTCGAAAACCGCCTCCTCCCCCACCACCAGCGAGCCCGGAAAGAGGTCCGTGAGGCGCCGCTCCAGCGCGCGCTCGGCGGCAACGTCGGCCACGGTCACGAGCTCGCCGCCCTTCTTCTCGCTGACGTCACCCTTCGCCAGGGCCTGGAAGCGCGGCACGATCTCCGCCGCGGCGACCTCGCGCAAAAGCTCGGCGATGCGATCGATGTCGACGTGGGGCACGGCTCTGGCTTCGCAATCGGCTAGGCGCTGCCGTTGTTGCCCAGCCGGCGCTCCAGACGAGCGGCGTCGGCATGGTTCAGGCGGACCTCGAGCTCCGCCTCGAGTTCGTGGTCCCGGCGCGACAGCACCTGGCCATGCGCATAGAGCCAGGCGAGCGTCGCCCCATCGGCGAGCGGCAGCCGCAGGCTCAGTACCCGCTCGCCGCGGCCGAGGCGCTCCTCCAGCCGGGCGAAGAGGCTGTCGATCCCCTCTCCGGTCACCGCCGACAGCGCCACCAAGGCTGGATCGCGCGCCGCCTGCAGCTTCAATGACGAGCGAAGATCGTGCGGTATCAGGTCTATCTTATTGAGAACTTCAATCACGCGGTCCGGCTCGTCGGGAGCGAGGCCAAGGTCGTTCAGCACCGCACGCACGTCCTCGCGCTGCGCGGCGCTGTCGGGGTGCGCGGCATCCCGGACGTGCAGCACCAGGTCCGCCTGCAGCACCTCTTCCAGCGTCGCGCGGAAGGCGGCGACGAGTTGCGTCGGCAGCTCGGAGATGAAGCCGACGGTGTCCGACAGCACGAAGGAGCGACCGTTCGGCAGCGTGACCCGACGCATCGTCGGATCGAGCGTCGCAAACAGCAGGTTCTCGGCGAAAACGCCGGCTTGGGTCAGCCGGTTGAACAGCGTCGACTTGCCGGCGTTGGTGTAGCCGACCAGGGCCACCACCGGTTCGCCGCGTCCCTTGCGCTGCTGCAATCGTGTGCGGCGCACGCGCTCCAGATCGCGGTCGATATGGTCGATCCGATCGGCGATCAGGCGCCGGTCGATCTCGAGCTGGCTTTCGCCGGGGCCGCCGAGGAAGCCGAAGCCGCCGCGCTGCCGCTCCAGGTGGGTCCATGACCGCACCAGCCGGGAGCGCTGATAGGCCAAGGCCGCACGCTCGACCTGGAGCTGGCCTTCGCGCGTACGCGCCCGCGCGCCGAAGATCTCCAGGATCAGGCCGGTGCGGTCGATGACCTTGGCCTTCCAGGCTCTTTCCAGGTTGCGCTGCTGCACCGGGGAGAGCGCGCCGTCGACCACGACGAGGCCGATCTTGTCCTGCTCCACCTCGCCCGCGATGCGCTGCACCTGGCCGGCACCGAAGAAGGTCCCCGGGTTCGGGCGGTCGAGACGCAGCACCTCCGCACCCGCGACCTCGAGGTCGATCGCCTCGGCCAGGCCGACCGCCTCCTCCAATCGCGCCTCGGGGGTGCGCGCAGCCCGGCCGTGACGCCGATCGGGATGCAGCACGCGCGTGCGCGTCGGTGCGGCGCGGGTATCTCGCGACTGGGAACGATCGTTTGGAGGCGTGCCGGAGGGCAACTCCGGCGCGCGGAGCGGAGCCCTAGGCCTCAGCGCCCTCCTCCTCCTTCGCGCCCTCGAAGAGCTGTACGGGCGTGGCCGGCATGACCGTGGAAATGGCGTGCTTGTAGACCAGCTGCGAATGGGCGTCCCGCCGCAGCAGGACAGAGAAGTTGTCGAACCAGGTGATGATGCCCTGCAGCTTCACGCCGTTCACCAGGAAGATCGTGACCGGCACCTTGTTCTTGCGGATTGTGTTGAGGAAAACATCCTGGACGTTCTGAGGCTTGTCCGATGCCATTTGCCCACCCTTTCTTCTTGTTGGTTCGACGGCCCTCGGTCGAAATGAGCCCTCAGACTGGCGAAGGCAACCCCGATTACGCGGACTTTAGACTTGGCTTTGCTTCACCGACAAGCAACTCCCCCAGGGCCAGACAGTTCCCCAAGTGCAGCCGAGGCCTGCAATCCAGGAACTCGCCAGGACCGGGTGCCTCTTCTCGCAGCAGCACGGGAACGCAGCCCGCCCGCACCGCACAGAGCATGTCCACGTCGGTATCGCCGACGAACCAGACCTCGCCCAACGGCGGCGGGCCGTCCATCCCCAGCGCTAGGTAGACGGGGTCCGGTGCCGGCTTGTCGCGGGGCGCATCGGTCGCCCCGACGAGCTTGCGGAAATGCCGGTCCCAGCCGATGTGCGCCGCCTCCTTGCGCAGCGTGACGCCGCGCTTGTTGGAGACGATGCCGAGGTAGAGTCCTTGCGCCGCCAGACCGGCCAGGAGCTCCTCCGCGCCAGGCAGGGCCCGCAGGAGCTCGAGATGGGTCGCCTCGAAGCGCTCGTAGAAGAGCCTGGTCGCCTCCGCGGTGCGCTCGCCGAAGAGCTTCGGAAACTCGTCGCGCGCCGAGCCGCGCACCCGTTGACGGCATTCCTCCAGCGTCCAGGGCGTCATGCCCATGGCCTCGAAGGTCGGCTCCAGCGCGGCATGGATCACCGACCAGGTGTCGACCAGCGTGTTGTCCCAGTCGAAGAGGATCGCGCGCGGCGGCTGCAGGCCATCGAGCGCCAGCCCGTCAGGGCGGATCACGCGGCTTCCTCGCTGAGCCCGAAGGTGGCGAGATAGGCGCGGCGCAGACGCTGGGTCAGCAGGCCGGGATGGCCGTTGCCGACGGGCCGGCCGTCGATCTCGGTCACCGGCATGACGAAGTTCGACGAGGAGGTGAGAAAGGCTTCCTTGGCCCGGTAGGCCTCGTCCACGGTGAAGGGCCGCTCGTCGAGCTCGAGCCCCTCCTCTGCCATCACCTTCAGCAGTACCTGTCGGGTGATGCCGTTGAGGATGTCGTGGTTCGCCCTGCGCGTCACCACCTTGCCCTCGCCGTTGACGATCCAGGCATTGGTCGAGCTGCCCTCGGTGACGTAGCCGCCATCCTCCACCAGCCACGCCTCGGCCGCGCCCTTCTCGAAGGCCTCCTGCTTGGCAAGACAGTTCGGCAGGAGCGAGATCGACTTGATGTCACGACGCTGCCAGCGGATGTCCGGCACGGTCACCACCTTGAGGCCCTGGGAGAGGACCGCGGGACTGGCGCGCTTGAGCTGCTTGGTGGTCATCACCAGCGCCGGCATCGCGCTCTTGGGAAACTTGTGGTCGCGCGGTGCCACGCCCCTCGTCACCTGCATGTAGACGATGCCGTTGCTGAGTCCGTTGCGGCGAATCAGCTCGTGGCTGATCAGGCGCAGCACCGGGCGAGTCACCGGCCAGGCGATGCTGAGCTCGTCCAGCGAGCGGCCAAGACGGTCGAGGTGCAGCTCCTCGTCGACGAGACGGCCCTCGACCACCGGCACCACCTCGTAGACCCCGTCGGCGAACTGGTAGCCGCGGTCCTCGATGTGCACCTGCGCCGCGCGATGCGGCAGGAAGCGACCGTTTACGTACGCGAGGCGGCCCATCAAAAGAACTCCAGCTTCACGGCAAACAGCTTCTCGATCTTCTTCACCGCACCCGTGCTGGCGAAGATCACGACGAGATCGCCGGCGCGGATGACCGTATCGCCGCGCGGCATGATCACCCGGCCCTGACGCACCAGCGCGCCGATCTTCACGTCGTCGGGCAGCCGCGCGTCGCGCAGCGGTACGCCGACCAGGCTGGAGGTCTCCAGCGCCTCGGCCTCGATCACCTCGCCGAAGCCCTCGGAGATCGAGTGCACCGAGCGGATGCGGCCGCGCCGGACGTGCTGCAGGATCTTCGAGACGGTGATCGCGCGCGGGCTGACCACCGCATCGATACCGAGCGTTCCCGTGAGCGGACCGTAGGTCATCTTGTTGATCAGCGTGACCGCGCGCTGGCAGCCCTGCCGCTTGGCCAGCAACGAGGCCAGGATGTTGGTCTCGTCGTCGTCGGTGACCGCGACGACGGTCTCCGCCGTCTCGACCATCACCTCCTCCAGGATCTCCTGGTCGAGGGCAGAGCCGTTGATGACGACGGTGCGCTCCAGGTTCTGCGCTACAAAGGCAGCGCGCGTCTTGTTGAGCTCGACCAGCTTCAGCGCGACGTGCGGCGAATCCCGTTCCACCGTCTTCGCCAGGTAGAGTCCGATGTTGCCGCCGCCCAGGACGACCACGCGGCGGGCGAGCTGCTCCTCGTGGCCGAAGGCGGCCATCGCCCGGGCGACATGCGAGCTGTCGCAGAGGAAGTAGACGTCGTCGCCGGCGAAAAGCCGTTCGTCGTCGTCGGGCACCAGACCGTGGTTGTTGCGCCAGATGCCGACGATGGTGAGCGACAGCTCGGGGAAGAGCTCGGTCAGCTGCCAGAGAGGCGTCTCCAGGATCGGCGTTTCGACCGTGCAGCGCACGCCGATCAGCGTCACCTTGCCGTCCGCCATGGCGACCGCGTCGAAGGCGCCGGGCACCGCGAGGCGCCGCGCCACGGCCTGCGCGACCTCGATCTCCGGCGAGATGATGACGTCGATCGAGAGGTTGCCGGAGGCGTAAAGATCGCTCCACAGCGGGTCCAGATAGGACTGCGAGCGCACCCGGGCGATCTTGGTCGGCACGTCGAAGAGCGAGCGCGCCACCTGACAGGCGACCATGTTGACCTCGTCGGCGTGGGTGACCGCGATCAGCATGTCGGCCTTGTTGGCGCCGGCGCGCGACAGCACGTCGGGATGCGAGGCGTAGCCGACGACGCCTTGCACATCGAGCGTCTCGGTCGCCTTCTGGATGATGTCGGCGTCGGTGTCGATCAGCGTGATGTCGGTATCCTCCGCCGACAGATAGCGCGCGATGTTGAAACCGACCTGGCCCGCGCCGCAGACGATGACCTTCATCGCAGCCGTCCGCTCTCAGCGCTCGGAGGAAACGCCCAGCATGCGCAGCTTGCGGTGCAGCGCAGAGCGCTCCATGCCGACGAAGCTCGCGGTGCGCGAGATGTTGGAGCCGAAGCGCAGCAGCTGCGCCTCGAGGTACTGCCGCTCGAAGACCTCGCGCGCTTCGCGCAGCGGCAGCGCCATGAGGTCGGCCGAGCCGTTGGTGCGCAGCGCGGTCGGCGCCTGCGCGCCCAGCTCCGGCGGCAGCTGCTCCGCCGACACGGGGTCGTGCGGTCCGCCGGGCGCCATGATCAGCACCCAGTCGATCACGTTGCGCAGCTGGCGCACGTTGCCCGGCCATTCGTACGCCTGCAGCGCGGTCAGCGCGTCGTTGGAGAAACGCCGCGCCGGCAGGCCGGCCGCTTCGGCCGCGCGGTCCATCAGGTGGTCGACCAGGGCCGGGATGTCCTCGCGCCGTTCGCGCAGAGGCGGGATGCGCAGCGGCACGACGTTGAGGCGATAGTAGAGATCCTCGCGAAAGCGACCATCGCCGATCTGCCGGGTGAGGTCGCGGTTGCTCGAGGCGATGACGCGCACGTCGACCTCGACGCGACGCTTGCCGCCGACGCGCTCGAAGGTCTGTTCCTGCAGCACGCGCACGATGCGTCCCTGGGTTTCCAGAGGCATGTCGGCGACCTCGTCCAGCAGCAGCGTACCGCCGTGCGCGCGCTCGAAGACGCCCACTTTACGCGGACCGCCGACGCCCTCGCCCTCGGTCCCGAACAGCTCGACCTCCAGCCTGTCGGGCTGCATGGCGGCGCAGTTGACCGCGACGAAGGGGCCGCGCGAGCGCCGCGAAAGGTGGTGCAGCAGCCGCGCACCCACCTCCTTGCCGGCGCCGGCGGGGCCGGTCAGCAGCACGCGGCTGCCGGTCGGCGCGACGCGCTGGATCGCCTGGCGTACGGTCGAGATCGCCGGCGAGATGCCGACCATCTCGAACTGCGTGCCGGCGCGCAGCCGCAGCTCCTCGTTCTCCATGCGCAGGCGCGCCGCCTCCATGGCGCGCTCGACGCAGACCAGGAGCCGGTCGGCCTTGAATGGCTTCTCGATGAAATCGTAGGCGCCGTCCTTGATCGCCTGCACCGCCATCTCGATGGTGCCGTGGCCGGAGATCATCAGCACCGGCACGCCGGGATACTCGCGCGTGATCTGCTGCAGCATCTCCAGGCCGTCGAGCCGCGAGTTCTGCATCCAGATGTCGAGGATGACGAGATTTGGCCGCCTGGATCTGAACGCTTCCAGTGCCTGGTCGGCATCGCCCGCCTCGCGGGTCTGGTAGCCCTCGTCGGCAAGGATGCCGGTGAGCAGAAGGCGGATGTCCGCCTCGTCGTCGACGATCAGGATCTCCTGCGACATCTAGACCCGCTCTCGCTGCTGCGCTGTGTCATCGGGGATCCGTTTCGCCGAACGCAAACGGCTGGCCGGGAATACCAGCCGCACTCTCGCTCCCCCGCCCGAACGATCGTCAAGAGTGACCTCGCCGCCGTGCTCTTCCATGATCTTTTTTACGATTGCGAGGCCGAGTCCCGTACCCCGCGCGCGCGTCGTGACGTAGGGCTCGGTCAGCCGGTGGCGATCGGCCTTCGGCAGGCCCCGGCCGTTGTCGGCAACCTCGAGGATGAGATGGTTGCCCTCGTGCCGCACCAGCACGTCGATCTCGCCGGGCGGCAATTCCTCGCCCTCGTCCTCCGGCGGCGTGCGCCCATCGATCGCCTCGGCCGCGTTGAGCAGCAGGTTGGTCAGCGCGCGGTTCACCTGCTGCGCGTCGCAGGTCAGCACCAGCGGCCCCGGCGGCAGGTCCACGGTGTAGCGGATGGTCGGCTGCGCGCTCTGCTGCAGGAAGATCGCCTGCTGGATCAGCTCGCGCAGGCTGTGCTCGCTCATCACCGGCGCCGGCATGCGCGCGAAGGAGGAGAACTCGTCCACCATGCGGCCGATGTCGCCGACCTGCCGCACGATGGTGTCGGTGCAGATCGCGAAGGTCTCGGGATCCTCGGCAATCTGCTTCAGGTACTTGCGCTTCAGGCGCTCGGCCGAGAGCTGGATCGGGGTCAGCGGGTTCTTGATCTCGTGCGCGATGCGCCGCGCGATGTCGGCCCAGGCCGCCTTGCGCTGCGCCGCCAGGAGCTCGGTCACGTCGTCCAGCGTGCAGACGAAACCGGAGATCCCCTCCTCCTCGCCTTGCTGCGCGGCGACGCGCACGAACACCGTACGCTGCTGGCCGTCGGGGCGCAGGAGCGAGAGCTGCCGGTCGACCGAGCGGCCGGGCCGCTGCCGCGCGGCCCGGATCAAGCTGTCGGTCTCGGGAAAGAGCTCGGCCAGCGCGCGGCCGCGCAGCTCGTCCCCGGGCGCGCCCAGCAGGTCCTGCGCAGTGCGGTTGGCGAGCGCGATGCCGCCTTCGGCGTCGAGGCCGATCACGCCGGAGGAGACGCCTCCCAGCACGGCCTCGATGAAGCGCCTGCGTTCGTCGATCTGACGGTTGGCGGTCATCAGCTCGCCCTGATGCTGCGCCAGCTCCGCGGTCATGGTGTTGAAGGCCTGGGAGAGCGAAGCGATCTCGTCGCCGCTCTTCTCCACCGGCACGCGGGCATTGAGATCGCCGCGCGCGACCCGCTCGGCCGCGCTGATCAGCCCGCCGATCGGCCTGGTCAGCTGGTTGGCGAAGCTGAGGCCGACCCAGACCGCGACCAAGAGCAGCAGGGCCGCCACCATGAGGAAGACCAGAGCGAAGGTGATCTGCAGGTCGTAGCGGTCGCCTTCGAGCTCCTCGTAGAGCGCGACCGCCCCGCGTGACTGATCGAGCTGGCCCAGGATCTGGGCATCCACCAGGCGCGCCACGTAGAGGTAGGTGTCGGTGAAGGAATCGAGCCGGGTGATGGCGCCGATCCGTGCCTGGTCCTGCTCGGGCAGCAGCACCACCTCGCCGGTGCGCGCCTGCTCCAGCACGGAGTCCTCGACGCTGCGCGGATCGAACTCGGCCCAGATGGAGTAGCCGCCGCGGCCGAGCTCGCGCCCACTGCGGTCGAAGATCACCGCTTCCGCCAGCGCTCGGCTGCCGACCTGCTTCTCCAGGAGCTGCTGCAGCAGCCCGGGCTCCAGCAGCGACACCGGGCCCTGCGCGTTGATCGAACGGGCGATCGCCAGGGCCTCGCCGTAGACCGTGCGCTGGTGCTCCTCGAGATAGGCCTCGGCCACCTCCAGCGAATTCTTCACCACGGTCGAGACCCGGTCGGAGAACCAGACCCTGAGACCGAAGTCGAAGAGGATGGCGGAAAAGACCGCCACGACGATGGCCGGCGCCACGGCGACCAGGCTGAACAGGCCGACCAGGCGCGCGTGCAGCTTGGCACCCGCTTGGCCGCGCCGCCGCTCCATCCAGATCAGCACCAGGCGACGCGCCACCAGGGCACAGAGCATCAGCAGGCAGACGAAATCGGTCAGCAGCAGGACCACGAGCGTGGTGGGGCTGACGGTGCCGGGCAGCTGACCCGTGGTGGCGGCGAAGGTCGCGACCCCGCTGGTGACCGCCAGGATCAGCACGAAGATCGTGAACTTGCGCTCCAGCCGTACCCGCCGGGACCAGTCGATGCAGCGCTGAATCAGGCTGCGCTGCGGCCCCGCAGCAATGGCTGGAAGAGCGGCCTGACCGAGGTGGTCCATGCGGCCGAAACGCCTCAACTCTGTTGCAGATTCGCCACAGCTATTTAATCGGCTTTATGATGGAGATGTCCAGTTCCTTGATCTTCTTTCGCAGGGTGTTGCGGTTCAGGCCCAGCACCCGGGCCGCCTTGAGCTGATTGCCCCGCGTGGCGCCCAGAGTGATCTCCAAGAGCGGCCGTTCCAGTTCGCGCAGCACGCGATCGTAGAGGCCGGCCGCCGGCAGGCCGTCGCCGTGCGCATCGAAATAGCCACGCAGGTGGCGTTCGATCGAGGCGGTCAGCGACTCGGCGGCCGGCGCCGCCGCAGGCTGCGAGGGTCCCTCGACCAGCTCCTGCTCGATGACATCGAGGCCAATGGTTTCCTGGCTGTAGAGCGCGCAGAGCCGCCGCACGAGGTTCTCCAGTTCGCGCACGTTGCCCGGCCAGCGGAAGCCCTTCAGCCGCTCGACCGCATCGTGGGTCAGGTGCTTGGCCGGCAGTCCCTGCGCCTGGCAGAGCTTCAGGAAGTGGCGGGTCAGCTCCGGGATGTCCTCGGCCCGCTCGCGCAACGCCGGCAGGCGGATCGGCACGACGTTCAACCGATAGAACAGGTCCTCGCGGAACAGGCCCTGTCGCACCATCTGCCGCAGATCGCGGTGCGTGGCTGCGACAATGCGCGCATCGGCCTCCAGCGGCTGGCGGCCGCCGACCGTGGTGTAGGTGCCGTCCTGCAACACCCGGAGCAGCCGGGTCTGCGCCTCCAGGGGCATGTCGCCGATCTCGTCGAGGAAAAGCGTCCCGCCGGACGCCTGCTCGAAGCGTCCCTCGAAGCGCTGGCTCGCACCGGTGAAGGCGCCCTTCTCGTGCCCGAAGAGCTCGCTTTCGATCAGCTCGCGCGGGATTGCCGCCATGTTGACCGGCACGAAGGGTCCGTTGCGGCGCTTGCCGTAGTTGTGCAGCGCGCGAGCCACCAGCTCCTTTCCGGTGCCGGACTCGCCGTAGATCATCACGGTCAGGTCGGTGCCCATCAGGCGGGCCAGCACGCGGTAGATCTCCTGCATGGCCGGCGAACGGCCGATCAGCGGCAGGCCTTCCTCCTCCGGCACCGGCGCGTCGGCTGCACCCCCGACCGGCTGCGAGAGCGCGCGGGACACCAGCGACACGAGCTCGCGCAGGTCGAAGGGCTTCGGCAGGTAGTCGAAGGCACCGCGCTCGGTCGCCCTCACCGCGGTCAGCAGCGTGTTCTGCGCGCTCATCACGATGATGCGCAGGCTCGGCCGCTGTTTGCGGATGCGCGGCAAGAGATCGAGACCCGAGCCGTCCGGCATCACCACGTCGGTGATGACCAGATCGCCCTGCCCGTCCTCCACCCACTGCCAGAGCTGCGCCGAGGTGCTGGTCGTGCGTACCGAATGGCCGGCGCGGGCCAGTGCCTGCGAGAGAACGGTACGGATGGCTCGGTCGTCGTCGGCGACCAGGATCTGCGCCATGGCTAGTCCTCGGCAAGCGCGCCGGAGCGCGCGATCGGCAGGAAGAGACTGACCACGGTGCGTCCCGGCTCGCTGTCGAACTCGATGACGCCGCCGTGGTCGCCGATGATCTTGGCGACCAGCGCCAGGCCCAACCCCTTGCCGTTCGGCTTGGTGGTGACGAAGGGGTCGAAGAGATGCGGGCGCAGGTCCTCCGGGATGCCGGTGCCGTTGTCCTGCACGGAGATCACCAGCGGCAGGTCGATCCGACGCGCGTCGCCCTGGACCGCGAGCCGCACGCCCTGCTGGTAGCGTGTGGAGAGCACCAGCTCGCCGCCGGTTTCCGGCGTCGCCTCGGCGGCATTCTTCACCAGGTTGATCAGCGCCTGGATCAGGAGATCGCGGTTGCCCAGCACGGGCGGCAGGGACGGATCGTAACGCTCGACGATGCGCCTGCCGCGGGCGAAGCCGCTCTCCGCCAGGCGTCGCACATGCTCCAGGACCTCGTGGATGTTGACTGCCTGGCGGCCGATCGGCCGGCCGTCGGCGAACATCTCCATGCGATCGACCAGCTGCACGATGCGGTCGGCCTCCTCGCAGATGAGACGGGTCAGCTCGCGGTCCGCCGGTGCCAGGTTCGCTTCCAGGAGCTGCGCTGCACCGCGGATGCCGGAGAGCGGGTTCTTCACCTCGTGCGCCAGCATCGCCGCCATCGCGGTCACCGAGCGCGCGGCGTGGCGATGGGTCAGCTGCCGGTCGATCTTGCGCGCGATCCCCTGCTCGCGGATCGCGACCACCACGGCCTCCGCCCGCTCCAAGAGCGGCGCCACGTCGACCGAGACGAAGCGGCTGCCCAGCCGATGGCTCTCCAGCGTGATGCCGTGCTCCGATGCGCTGTAGCCGTGCCGGCGTACCTGACGCAGGAGCTGGAAGAGCGCGCTGTCGGGGGGCAGCAGCTCGCCCAACGGCCGGTGCAGGAGCGCAGCAGCGGAGGCGCCGAAGAAGTCCTCGGCGGCGAGGTTGAGATAGGCCAGGCGATCGGCCTCATCGAGCACGAAGACCGGCTCGGGCAGAGCGGCGAGCACGCCGCCGGGCTCCAGCGCCGCAACCGACAGCGGCTTCAGCTTTGCGCGCGCCCCCATCACGCCGCCTCGCGCCGCTCGAGGAAGACCTCGGGCAGCAGCGCCTGCACCGCGCCCGGATCTTCCAAGGTCAGCAAGCGCTGCCGCCAGGCATCGCCGCCCGGCCAGTGCTGCAGGTACCAGCCGAGGTGCTTGCGGGCGTTGCGCAGGCCGAGCGAGCGGCCGTAGAGGCTGAGCAGGCCATCGTAGTGCTCCTGCACGATCGCCAGGCGTTCGGCACCAGTGGGCGCCGGCGGGATCGGGCGGCCGGCGAGATGCGCATCGAGCTCGCGCAGGAACCAAGGGCGGCCGCAGGCACCCCGCCCGACCATCACGCCGTCGGCGCCGGAGCGCCTGAGCGCCTCGCTGCCCTCGGCGTAGCTGGTGATGTCGCCGTTCACCAGGAGCGGCAGCCTTGTCGCCGATCTCACGGCCGCGACGGCGGCCCAGTCGGCCTGGTCGCGGAAGGCCTGGTCCCGCGTTCGCCCGTGCACGGA
>DATEDK010000463.1:0-4941 GCA_035281685.1 Kiloniellales bacterium
CACCATGCGCAGCATGGGGGAGGGTCAGGGAGGGGGTGTCGACATTACTTGGAGCTGCTTCGTCGACACCCCCTCCCCAACCCCTCCCCCAGCTTCGCTGGTGGAGGGGCTTAGTCGTTCCTCCGCCGCGCGATGGTTTCGGCCATCAGGCAGAGGATCTCGTAGGCGAGGTTCGCCGCGACCAGCGCGGTGCCGCCGCCCTGGTCGAGCGGCGGGGAGACCTCGACGACGTCGCCGCCGATCACCTCGAGGCCGCGCAGGCCGCGCAGGAGGCGCTGCGCCTCCCAGGTGGTGACGCCGGCGATCTCCGGCACGCCGGTGCCGGGCGCGTTCGAGGGATCGAGAGCATCCACGTCGAAGGTGACGTAAGTGGGGTGCCCGCCCACCACCGCGCGGATGCGTTCGATGGCGGCCGCGCAGCCCTGGTCGCGGAGCTCGTCGACCGAGATCTGCTGCACGCCCTCCGCCTCGGCCCAGCGGTGCTCGTTGGTCATGAAGCAGGTGCCGCGGATGCCGATCTGGATCGTCCGGCGCGGGTCGATCAG
Organism: Kiloniellales bacterium; assembly: GCA_035281685.1. Lineage (GTDB taxonomy): Bacteria > Pseudomonadota > Alphaproteobacteria > Kiloniellales > JACOMY01 > DATEDK01. The sequence goes on from DATEDK010000463.1 coordinate 546, forward strand.
CCTTTCCTCGATCGCGCGTCGGAAAGGCGTGCCGTGCGTGTAGCGCGAGTCCTCGTAGTAGTGGTCGTACATGTCGCCGTGCGCGTCGAAGTGCACCATGGCGAGCGGCCGGGCGGGTTTCAGCGCGCGCAGCACCGGCAACGAGACAAGGTGGTCGCCGCCGAAGGAGAGCGGCCAGGCGCCCTGGCCGACGATGCCGGCGACGAAGTCCTCGACCTGGCGCAGCGAGCGCTGGAGATCGACCGGATTGGTCGGCGCATCGCCGACGTCGCCGCAGTTCACCAGCGCATAGGGATTGACCCCGGTGGTCGGGTGCACGCCGCGCAGCAGCTGCGACATCTCGCGGATCTGGCGCGGCGCATAGCGTGCGCCGCCGCGCGTGGTGGTGCCGCCGTCCCAGGGCAGGCCGATCAGCGCCACCTCCAGTTCGTGCGCGCGCTCGGTCGGCACGTGCGGCAGGCGCATGAAGGTGCAGATGCCGCTGTAGCGCGGCAGGTCCATGCCGGATACCGGCCGGTTGGTGGTGCGCGTGGTGCTCATCGGCGGCTCGCTCCTTCGGAGTGGCGAACCTTACCGATGCCTTCGGCGGCGCCTTAGCCAGGAGTTCTGCGCAGCCGCGCGCAGCGGCGATGTACAGGCACAATCGGCCAAGCACTTGTTCCGGGACAAGACTCCGCTTGCCTGAGATGCCGAGGTTTTCCTATCTGCCTCGCCATGGGCGACACCGTGACCGGGGTGGACTGGAGCTGGGCCTTCTCGGCCGCGGCCTTCGCGCTCGCCATGTCGGCGACGCCGGGGCCGAACAACGCCATGGTCGCAGCCTCGGGAGCGACTTGGGGCGTCCGCCGCACCTGGTGGCACATCCTGGGCATCTCGATCGGCTTTCCGGTGATGATCGTCGCCGTGGCGCTGGGCGCCGGTGCCATGCTGGAGCGCAACCCGGAGGTCCATGAGGCGCTGAAGTGGATCGGCGCTGCCTACATGGTCTGGCTTGCCTGGCACATCGCGACCGCGGTGCCCGCCGCCAGCGCCGATGGCAGCGCCGCCAGTCGGCGCGGCCGGCCACTGCGCTTCCACGAGGCGGCGCTCTTCCAGTGGATCAACCCCAAGGCCTGGATCATCACGGCGGGCGCGCTCGCCACCTATACCCAAGCGGACAGCGAGGCGCTGCTGATGCAGGTCGCCGCACTGGCGGTGATCTTCTTCCTGGCGTGCGTGCCCTCGGTGCTGCTCTGGACCCTGATCGGCGCGGGCGTAGCTCACCTCTTCAGGACGGCGAGGGCGATCCGCCTGTTCAACGTCGCGATGGCCATCCTCTTGGTGGCCTCGCTGGTGCCGGTGTTTCTCTGAAGGCGCCTAGTAGCCGTTGCGCCACGCCGCCGACGAGCGGCAGCGCTTGCAGATGCGCTCGCCCGACCAGGCGGAGACGAACTTGTCCTGGCAGCTGAGACAGGAGCGGAGCTTCGGCTGCTCCGGCGGCCGTCTCTCTTCGAGTTCCAGATCGCTTTCCATGCACAATAAATAGGAAACCCAGGGGAAAATGCCAGGGAAATGGCTTATCTGTGACGAAGGGGCACAGCCGGGCAGCTATGCGCCGTGCTAGGCCCTCTCGGCAGTCATAGGCAATGGCCCTGATCCAGCCCCGGAAGGCGTTCGAAAGGCTGTACCATGGTCGGACTCCTGGCCCTTGTGGTCGCCGCCGCCTTCACCGGGGCAGCGGTCTATGTCTCGGCAGTCGAGCAGCCGGCGCGCCTAGCCCTCGACGACCGGGCCATGCTGGCGCAGTGGAAGCCGGCCTATGCGCGCGGCTCGATCATGCAGGCTGGCCTTGCCCTCCTCGCCTGCCTGCTGGGCGCGGTGGCGGCCTGGCAATCGGGCGACTCGCGCTGGCTCGTCGGGGCCGCGCTGAGTCTCCTGCCCTGGCCGTGGACCCTGCTCGCCATCATGCCGGTCAACCGGACATTGAAGGCAATGCCCGCTGCGGAGGCCGGACCGGAGGCCCGGACCCTGCTGCACCGCTGGAACCGCCTGCATCTCGTTCGCGTGGCCTTGGGCCTGGCCGCGACCCTCGCCTACCTCTGGATGCTCGTCTGAGCCTCAGTTGTCGTCGAGCACGAAGGTGATCTTCATGTTCACCTTGTAGGCCGTGATCTTGTCGTTCTCGACCACCACCTCCTGGTCCTTCACCCAGGCCTGCCTGACGTTGCGGAGCGTCTTGACGGCCCGCCCGACGCCCAACTTGATGGCGTCTTCGAAGCTCTTGGTCGAGGTGGCGGAAATTTCGGTCGTGCGGGCGACGCTCATGGCTTTCCTCCAAGCGCGCGACCCATCCCCGCAGGCAAGTCTACGCCGGACGGCTTGGCACGACCAGCCGGGCTACTCCGCAGGCAAAGGCGCGGGCGCGCGCCGCACCACCACGAGGGCGAGGCCAGCCAGCACGACGAGCCCGCCGGCGAGCGTGGTCCACGCGAAGGGCTCGCCGAAGGCGAAGACGCCGATGTTGACCGTGATCACCGGCATCAGCAGCACGAAGGGCATCACGCGATCGACGCGCAGCCGCGTCAGCAGGCTGTACCAGATGAGATAGGCGGCCACGTAGCCGAGCAGCGCCACGCAGAGCAAGGCGGACCACTCCGCCGGTCCCGCGGTCGCGATGGCGGCGATCTGGCCATCCTCGATGAGGAAGGAGGCGGTCACGCCCATCGGGAAGGCGAAGCAGGCGACGCGCGCGCTCATCTCGGGGCCGCTGTCGCGGCTCCAGCGGCGGATCAGCACCTGCGACAGGCCCCAGCAGAGCCCGGCCGAGAGCACCATCGTGGCGGACAGCAGGTCGGGCGGCTCGCGCGGCGCGCCCAGGATCAGCACGATGCCGCCGAGCGCGATCGTGATGCCGAAGAGCGCCGCAGCCCGGGGCCGTTCCCCCAGGAGCGGCCAGGCCACGAGCAGCGCGATCGGGACCTGCATCTGCACCAGCAGCGCGGCGAGGGACGCGGGCAGCCCCTGCAGGCCGTGGAACAGGAGCCCGCCCTGCACCGGGCCGATCAGCGCGGCGATGATCAGCACCTGCCACCGCGGCGTGCGGTTGGCCCGCCGGCGCCAGCCCAGCAGCAGGGTCATCGTCAGGTAGGAGAAGGAGAGCATCAGCAGCGGCGGAAAGTGCGCGCTCGCCGGCTTGGCCATGGCGAAACCGACGCCCCAGAGCAGCGGGACGCAGCAGGCGAGCAGCAGATCGCGCAGGGGCACGGGGGGAAGGAGTCCGCGAGAGTGGCCGGGCCCGAGGAAGTTAGGTGCCCGACGCCCCGGCCAGTAGCCTCAGTGGCAGCAAAGGTCCATGCGCCGGCCGTGGACCTCTCAGCCCGCCCCGCGCCGCTTCCGGGCCCTCAACAGCAGCGCGGCAATGAGCCCGATGCCTGCGCCGATCGCCGCGTAAAGGGCGATGCGACCCCAGTCGAAGCCGCCGGCCTCGGACCCGGCGCCGCCCTCGGGGTCGTTGCGCTGGATCAGGTCGGCGACCATGACGCGGGTTTCCTCGAGCTGGGCCGGCACCATTTCGGCGCCGGTGTAGGGGCGCGAGAGGTAGACGGTGATCGGTCGCCCCTCGAGCTGGGTGACGCCGAGCAGGGTCAGCACGGTCGCCTGGTCGCCGCCGAGGCTCACGACGCCGACGATGCCGGCATAGAGCGCGTCGGCGTCTCTCGCCAGGATGCCGAGCGGCTCGACCTTGGAGAGCTGGAAGCCGCCGGGCGAGGTCGGCGCCACCTCCTGGTTCACGCGCTCGACCGCCTTCTGCAGGACGTTCTCCAGGTCCGGTCCCGCCTGGCCGCCCAGCACCGTCTCCAGCTCGCCGCCGATCTGCTCCAGGAATTCCTTGCGATCGAGCGGCAGGACCACGAGCTGGCCGCCCTGCCTCGCGGTGACGATGCGCACCCAGAGCGCCGGCTCGCCAGGCGTCGCCGTGGTCAGCGACTCGACGAAGGGGCAGTCGTAGAGCGTCAGCAGCGACACCAGGGTCTCGCCGTCGGCCGCCTCGAACATCGCGAGGAGGTCGGCCTCCTTCTGCGAGTGGCCCGCATCGATGCGGCAGAGCCCCGGCCGGTCGGTGTAGCTGAAGGTCGTGCCCGGCTCGACGGCGAACTCGCCGGCCCGCGCGGCAAGGGGCAGCGCGAGCAGGAGCAGCAGCGGCAGCAGTCTTGTCGTCATGCGGATTCCTTCGCGGTCGCCGGCGCCGCACAATAGCAGTCTTGGGGCGCCTCGCCCGCGCCTCCGTCGTCCGCGAGGGATCGCATGGCCAGGAAGGAAAGCGTCGGGATCCTCGTCTATCGGCGGAGCGGCGGCGGCATCGAGTTCTTCCTCGTGCATCCGGGCGGGCCTTTCTGGGCAAAGAAGGATCTCGCCG
>DATEDK010000464.1:0-7920 GCA_035281685.1 Kiloniellales bacterium
TGCGTCAGCGAAGAAAGTGAAGGAGCTCGGCCTGCGGCCGATGGCGCGCATCAAGGCATTCGCCTCCGCCGGTGTCGATCCGAAATACATGGGCATGGGGCCGGTGCCGGCGTCGAAGCGCACGCTCGCGCGCATCGTCTCCTGGGCCACCTGCGGCGTCGATCCGGCGATCATGGGCTCGGGCCCGATCCCGGCGTCGCGCAAGGCGCTGGAGAAGGCCGGCTGGAAGATCGACGACCTCGACCTCGTCGAGGCGAACGAGGCCTTCGCCGCGCAGGCGCTGGCGGTCAACAAGGACCTCGGCTGGGATCCCGCCAAGGTGAACGTCAACGGCGGCGCGATCGCGCTCGGCCACCCGATCGGCGCGTCCGGCGCCCGGGTCTTCGTGACGCTGCTCAGCGAGATGCAGAAGCGGAACGCGAAGAAGGGCCTCGCCACGCTCTGCATCGGCGGCGGCATGGGGATCGCGCTGACGGTGGAGCGCTAAGGAAACCAACCGCCCCTCACCCTGTCCCTCTCCCCGCTATCGCGGGGCGAGGGGACGGCAACGTCGCGGGGAGCGAGGGAATTCCGGAGGACAGGAGGCCAGGGGTTCCCTCGCCCCGCGGAGCGGGGAGAGGGACAGGGTGAGGGGCGTTCGGTTGGTTGCTCTCCTCCGCCAATCCCTACCGAACCTTTTGCGCTACTGCCGCGTGAATCGCGCTTCCCGGCGCGGGGGCGCGGGCGCACAATCAATGCTCTGATTTTCCAGTTCGTTACGCGCAGGGCCGCGAGGGGAAGTCATGCGGTTCGTCCATGCGCTGCTGATCTCGCTGGCGCTCTTCGCGCTGGCATTCCCGGCGCGTGCCGACGGCACCGCCACCCAGCCCACGCTCGCCGCGCCGACCAGCCTGCTGCCGCAGCGCCTGGCGCCGCCGGACTGTCCCTGCGAAGCCGAGCTGATCGCCGCGCAGGGCTTTCCCTTCGAGCAGGTCGGCTACATCGTCTTCGATCTTTCGACCGGCGCCATCGTCGCCAGCCAGAATGCCGACCAGGGCTTCATCCCGGCCTCGGTGCAGAAGCTGCCGACGATGGTGGCGGCGCTCTCGCTCCTGGGCAGCGAGTACCAGTTCAAGACGGCTCTCTGGTCGACCGCGCCGATCCGCAAGGGCGTGCTGAAGGGCGACCTCTACCTCGAGGGCGGCGGCGATCCCTTCCTCACCACCGACGACCTCTTGAACCTCGTGCTGGCGCTGAAGGACCAGGGGCTCAAGACCGTCGAGGGCGGCTTCTACTTCGACGAAACGGCGCTGCCGAAGCTTTCCGAGCTGAATCCGACGCAGCCCGTCGCCGTGCCCTACAACCCCGGGCTCTCGGCGCTCAACGTCAACTTCAACATCGTCGAGGTGAAGTGGTGGCGCGAGCCCTCGACCGGCGACATCGTCGGCTCCGCGCGCTCGCGCTCCGACACGCTCGACGTCGTGGCCGAGGCGATCTCCTTCGCGCCGCAGCCGGAGGTGATCTCCAAGCGCATGCCGGTGCTGCTCGACTACGCGACGCTGGCGGCCACCGGCGAGGAGAAGTGGCTGCTCTCGCCCGGCCTGCCGAAGAAGGGCGCGATGCGCCTGCCGGTGAAGGAGGCGGGCATGAACGCCGCCATGGTCTTCCGCAAGATCGCGGCCGACCAGGGCATCCTCCTTGCCGAGCCGCAGGCCAAGCCGGTGCCGGCCGGCAGCCACATCCTGAAGCGACACGAGTCGGTCCCGCTCGACCTCGCCGCGCAGCTGATCCTGCGCTACTCGAACAACCTCGCGGCCGAGCTCGTCGGCCTGACCGCGGCCAAGCAGATCGGTCCCGCCGGCAGCCTCGCGCAGGCGAGCGCCGCGCTGACGGCCTGGCTGCAACAGCAGATCCCCACGACCGACTGGACCGGCTTCCGCACCGACACCAATTCCGGCCTCTCCGCGAACGCGCGCATGACCGCGCGGCAGGCGATGGGCATCCTCAGCTACGCCTGGAGCCTGCGCTTTGCCGGCCTCGACATCTACGCGCTGCTGCCGAAGGTGAAGTGGAACGAGGAGCTGAACGAGCTCTACGAGGAGACCGTGGCCGAAGGCAGCGAGCCGGCGACGGGCGGGCTCGAGGTGCGCGCGAAAAGCGGCACGATCTACTGGTCGCGCGGGCTCGCCGGCTACATCCAGTCGAGCCAGGGCCGCATGCTGGGCTTCGCGCTCTTCGTCGGCGACCTGGCGCAGCGCGCCGCCTACGACGCGACGCTGAACGTCGACGAGCTCGTGGGCGAGCCGGGCGCCCGCGACTGGACCAAGCGCGCCAAGGCGCTGGAGCAGGCCCTGATCTCCCGCTGGGCCACGGGGTACTGACCGACCGGCACCCCTCACCCTGTCCCTCTCCCCGCAAGCGGGGCGAGGGGACGGCAGCGCTGACAGCGGGCCAGGGGTCCCCTCGCCCCGCGGAAGCGGGGAGAGGGACAGGGTGAGGGGCGTTTTCCGGTCGGTGCATCTTCGCCGCACCTTCAAAGTCTCCCGCCGCTTTGCTTCTATAGGTGCAAGGGACGCGGCCTGACGGCGGCCCAGGGCGCTTGAGGGAGGGGAGCATGGCACGCTTGGCATTGGTCACCGGCGGCACGCGCGGCATCGGCGAGGCGATCTCGGTGGCGCTGAAGAATGCCGGCCACAGGGTCGTTGCCAACTACGGCGGCAACGACGAGGCGGCCAAGGCCTTCACCCAGCGCACCGGCATTCCAGCGGTCAAGTTCGACGTCGGCAATTTCGCCGCCGTGAAGGACGCCGTCGGCAGCATCATCAAGGAGCACGGGCCGGTCGAGATTCTGGTGAACAACGCCGGCATCACCCGCGACGGCACGATGCACCGCATGACGCCGGAGGCCTGGCAGGCGGTGATCGACACCAACCTCGGCTCCTGCTTCAACCTCTCGCGCTGCTGCATCGAGTCGATGCGCGAGCGCAAGTGGGGCCGCATCGTCAACATCGGCTCGATCAACGGCCAGGCGGGGCAGTACGGCCAGGTGAACTATGCCGCCGCCAAGTCCGGCATCCACGGCTTCACCAAGGCGCTGGCGCAGGAAGGCGCCGGCGTCGGCATCACCGTCAACGCGATCGCGCCCGGCTACATCGACACCGACATGGTGCGCGCGGTGCCGGCCGACGTGCTGGAGAAGATCGTCGCCAAGATCCCGGTGAAACGCCTGGGCAAGGCCGAGGAGATCGCGCGGGGCGTGGTCTTCCTCTGCGCCGAGGACGCCGGCTTCATCACCGGCTCGACGCTCTCGATCAACGGCGGCCAGCACATGTATTGAGTTCATCCCCTCCCCCACGCTCCGCGTGGTGGAGGGGGAAAGGACGCCATGCCCACCGTTCCCCTGGTCTCCGACGAAGCGGCCTCGCCCGAGGTCGGCGCGGTCTTCGACGACATCCGCGCCACCCGCAAGACCGACTTCATCAACAACTTCTGGCGGGCGCTGGCGGTGCATCCGCCGACCCTGCGGCGCACCTGGGAGAGCGTGAAGCAGGTGATGGCGCCTGGCGCGCTCGATCCCTTGACCAAGGAGCTCCTCTACATCGCCGTCTCGGCGACCAACGGCTGCAGCTACTGCGTCCACTCGCACACCGCCTCGGCGCGGGCCAAGGGCATGAGCGACGCGCAGCTGGGCGAGCTCCTCGCCATCGTCGGCATGGCGAACGAGACCAACAAGCTGGTCGAGACCTTGCAGGTGCCGGTGGACGAGGTCTTCCTGGTCGAGGCGGCGCCCGCACCGACGCCGCCGAAACGGGCCAAGCGGCGGAAGTGACAGGAGAAAGCTGTCCCCGCCGAGCTTAAGTCGTTGCACCTTGAACGTTTCTCCCGCGGGACGTGTTGTCGGGTGCAACGATAGCGACCTAGCGGAGGCGGCGATGACCTGTCATCGTGCATTCATCCGCCGGTCGAAGCGGCAAGAAGACTGAAACAATGAAATGGAGAGCGGGGAAGGCATGATCAGGTCGCCGGACGACCGCCGAAGCCTGTTGGCGACATTGGTGGGCGGAATTGCCGTGCTGCTCTGGTCGCTGCTGGCGCTCCTGACGGTCTGGGCCGGCAACATCCCGCCCTTCCAGCTCCTGGCGATGACCTTTTCGATCGCCGCGGTGGTGATGTTCATCGTCGTGGTGCGCCGGGGCCTGGGCGCGCTCGAGACCCTGCAGCAGCCGGCCAGCGCCTGGGCGCTCGGGGTGGGCGGCTTCTTCGGCTACCACTTCGCCTACTTCATCGCGCTGAGGAACGCCCCGCCGGCCGAGGCCTCGCTGATCTGCTTCCTCTGGCCGCTCTTGGTCGTGCTCCTCTCCGGGCTCGCGCCGGGCCAGCGCCTGCGCTGGTTCCAGCTGCTCGGCGCGTTCCTCGGCTTCGTCGGCGCCGCGCTGCTGGTGACCGGCGGCGAGTTCGCCTTCCAGTGGGAGTACTGGCCGGGCTACCTGGCGGCGCTCTGCGCCGCCGTCATCTGGTCGACCTACTCGGTCGCCAACCGCCGCTTCCAGCGCGTGCCGAGCGAGATCGTCGCCGGCTACTGCGCGGTCGTCGCCGTGCTCGGCTACTTCTGCCACCTGACCTTCGAGAAGACCATGCTGCCGGACAGCCTGTGGCAGTGGCTGGCCGTCCTGGCGCTGGGTATCGGCCCGGTGGGCCTCGCCTTCTACGCCTGGGACTTCGGCACCAAGCGCGGCAACCTGCCGGTGCTGGGCGCGCTCTCCTACGGCGCGCCCCTGATCTCGACGGTGCTCCTGATCGTCACCGGGCACGCCGCGCCCACCTGGGCGGTGGCCGTCGCCTGCGTGCTGATCGTTGCCGGCGCGGTCATCGCCGCGCACCAGCTGCTGCTGCCGCGCCGTCAGGCGGAAGTGCCGCCGCCGTCTGCGACAGCCGTCGAGCCGCCGAAGCAGAGCCGCGCCGCCTAGCGCCTTGCGCGGCCGGCGCGGGGTCGCGGCTCCCAGTCCTTGGGCGCGAGCTCGAAGCCCTCGAAGCGGAAAGCCGGCGCCACGGCGCAGCCGACCAGGGTCCAGGGCCCGAGGCTTTCCGCCTTCTGCCAGGCATGCGCCGGCACGACGAGCTGCGGCTCCTGGTCGAGCGCGAGATCCGGTCCCAGGTAGCGCAGCCAGGCGTCGTGACCGTTCTCGCTGATGGTCAGCGCGAGCGGCGAGCCGGCATACCAGTGCCAGCTCTCGACGGCGTCGACGCGATGCCAGTGCGAGACCTCGCCTTCCTGCAGGAGGTAGTAGATCAGGGTCATCGGGCCGCGCTCGCCGGCCGGCGCCGGCGCGCGGAAGGTCTCGCGGTAGTGGCCGCCCTCGGGGTGCGGCTCGAGGCCGAGGCGGCGGATGACCTCGCGGCCGGCCTCCGCTGTCGGCACCTTCCTCACGCCCCGCCCCTCGTCACCTGAAGTTGTCCTTGCGGCGGCGGACCTCGGCGAAGACCGCAACGGGATCGGCGCCGGCAAGGCCCACCGCGCGCGCGACCGAGGCCTCGTCTGCCCGCAGGAAGGGGTTGGTCGCCTTCTCCTCGCCCAAGAGCGAGGGCACGGTCGGGGTGTCGCGGTCGCGCAACGCCTTCACCTGCCGGCTGCGCTCGGCCAAGGCCTCGTTGTCCTGCTCGATGGTGAGCGCGAAGCGCGCGTTGGAGAGCGTGTACTCGTGCGCGCAGTAGACGCGCGTGTCGTCCGGCAGGCGGCGCAGCTTCTCGAGCGACGGCCACATCTGCTGCGGCGTACCTTCGAACAGCCGCCCGCAGCCGAGCGCGAAGAGCGTGTCGCCGCAGAAGAGCGCGCGGTCCTCGCGGAAGAAGTAGGCGATGTGGCCGCTGGTGTGGCCGGGCACGAAGATCACCTCCGCCTCGGCCTCGCCGAGCCTGACGCGGTCGCCGTCGGCGATCCTGTCGGTGATGCCGGGAATGCGGTGGCTGTCGGGCGCGAAGCCGACGATGCGGCAGCCGGTCGCCTCCTGGATCGCCAGGTTGCCGCCGACATGGTCGCCGTGATTGTGCGTGTTCAGGATGTGCGTGATGCGCCAGTGCCGCCGGCGCGCCGCCTCCAAGACCGGCGGCGCCACCGCCGGATCGATCACCGCCGTGGCGCCGCTCGCGGGCTCATGCGCGAGGTAGACGTAGTTGTCCTGCAGGACAGGGACTTGGACGATCTCGAGCCGGCTCATCGCGCGGCGAGGCTAGCAGACCAACGACGGGGAGCAAGCCTGCGCGCGTTGACCCAGTGTTGCTCGTCGTGAGCGTTATGGCACCAGGCCGCAGGCGGCGATGCCGCCCGACCCGCCGAGCGGCGGCGCGTTCTTGTAGCTGTCGTTGTACTCGCGCAGCACCAGCGCGCGGCCGCGCAGGTCGGCGAGCCGCACCTCCGGCGCCACCAGCGTCATGAAGATCCAGCCGTCGGGATTAGCTTCGGTCTTCGGCAAGGCACCGATGAAGCCGCCGCCGAAGGGACCGTCGTGTGCCTTGGCGTTGGTCGGGTTGTAGACGCCGCCGGCGTCGCCGCCGAGCTCCATGCGTCCGTCGCGGATCGCGGGCGAGCAGTCGCCGTGCGCCAGGAGATTGAAGCCCTTGTAGCCGGGCGTGAAGCGCGTGACGACGATCTTGAAGTTGGTGCCCTGCTCGTCCTGCCAGGCGGTGATGCCGCCCAGCACGTCCTTGCGTCCGTCCGGCCGCAGATACTCCATGACGGTCGAGACGCGCTCGGAGGTCACGGCGTCGAGCGGCAGCGGCACGTAGCCCTGCAGCAGCGACTGCTGTGCCGCCGAGAAGTTGTAGGTCTGCGTGGTGCTCTGGCTGCTCGTTGCCGCCGTGGTCGCGGGCTTGTGCTGCTGCATACAGCCGCCACCCGCGAGCAGGGCAAGGATCGCAGCGATCGTTGCATAGGCCCGCATGCTGTTTTCCCCCCAAGACGTGTGCCACCCCCAGGGGCGCACGCCACCTAAGTCCTTGATCTTACGTTTTGGTGGAGGGAGCTCGCAAGGCTTCGGGCAAGGGTTGCAAGAACCTCGGATCCTATTCCTTGCGCAGTTGAACGCTGACCTGCGGATACCAGTTGCCGCAGGCGGCCGGCTTGTCGAGCTGCCAGGCCACGCCGTTCGCCGGTCGGGTGAAGAGCATCTCGCCGCTCTGGCGGCACTCGGCCTGCATCAGCCCGGGAACGCGATAGATGAGCTCGCCGGAAACCCAGAAGCGGTTGGCGAGGACCTCCGTCACCCAGCCGGTCAGCGAGACGCGGTCCTCGCCGTTGCCGAGCTGCTGGCCCTCGACCCTGAGCAGGCCCAGGTCCTCGAAGACGACGAGCTCGCCGGGCTTCGCGCCCTTGATCTGGCCCAGCGAGAAATCGTGCCGGCCGACCAGGCGGCTCTGCTCGGCATCGTCGCTGACATCGGCCACCCCCATGCCCTCGGGCACGTCGGTGAAGCTCGGCAGCGGGCGCAGCAGGTTGCCGAAGATGAAGCCCTCGCGACCGTCGTCGTAGACGCTGACCGCGTACCAGTCGCGCCCCTGGGTGTCTTGCGTCGCGCCCAGGATCAGCACCTGCTTGCCGGCCTGGAAGGTGTCGAGCGGCGGTTTGCCGGTCGAGGGATCGGCGCGGAAGTTCGCCTCGCTCACCACCATCGCCGGGACGTAGAGCGGCTCGATGTCGCCCGGTGCGGCGGCCGGCGTTGCGCCTGTGGCGAGGAACAGGGCCGGTACCGCCAGCGCATAGAACGCGATCCGCAGGAACCCCATGGCGATCCCCCCTGACTGACAAGGCGCGGCTGCCCGATGCATCCTATTGGGCCACACTAGGGCGGTCCGGCCGGAGGCTGCAAGCGTAGGCGCCGCGAGCCATCGGGCCGGAAGGCTGTGACGGAACGAAGGCGGGGGGAAGGCAGATGGAAGACTGGGTCC
>DATEDK010000465.1:0-2360 GCA_035281685.1 Kiloniellales bacterium
CTGGGAATCCTGCTGACTGGAAGATGGCCCCGTTGCAAGGGCCGCGGGTGTGTAGCAGCTTCGCCCCCACCCTTCAACTGAGGGCACCTTCAACCGAGGCGCCGTTCCATGAGCTGGTGGCAGCCCGACCGCTACGCCGACCGCCGACCGAGGCTGCTGCTGCGCCAGCGGCTGCTGGTGGCGCTCCGCGCCTGGTTCCAGGAGCAGGGCTTCGTCGAGGTCGAGACGCCGATCCTGCAGCTCTCCCCCGGCATGGAGCCGCACATCCATGCTTTCCCGACCCGGTTGGAGGCCCCCGACGGCACGGGGCAGCCGCGCTTCCTGCACACCTCTCCGGAATTCGCCTGCAAGAAGCTCCTGGCGGCGGGGGAACCGCGGCTCTTCACGCTGGCCCGCGTTTTCCGTAACGGCGAGCGTTCGGCCACGCACCATCCCGAGTTCACCATGCTGGAGTGGTATCGTGCCGAGGCCGACTACACCCAGCTGATGGCCGACTGCGAGGGGCTGCTCAGCAGCATCGCTGCCAACCTTTGGATCCCAGCCTACCGCTGGGGCGGTCTCAGCGTGCCGCCAACGCGGCCCTTCGAGCGCGTGACCGTGCGCGAGGCCTGCCGGCGCTGGGCCGGCATCGATCTCTTCGAGCACCCGACGGCCGAGGGACTGCGCCTTGCGGTACGCACGGCCGGCCTCCGCGCCGCCGCCGACGACAGCTGGGACGATCTCGTCACCCGCATCCTCATCGAGAAGGTGGAACCGGAGCTCGGCCGCGAGCGTCCGGCTTTCCTTCTCGACTACCCGATCTCGCAGGCGGCCCTGGCGCGGCCGAAGGCGGACGAGCCGCGCCTGGCCGAGCGCTTCGAGCTCTACGTGGCGGGCTTGGAGCTCGCCAACGCCTTCTCCGAGCTGATCGACCCGGTCGAGCAGCGCCGCCGCTTCGAGGCCGACATGGACCTGAAGGAACGGCTCTACAAGAAGCGCCATCCGATCGACGAGGACTTCCTCGCCGCGCTCGCCCGGATGCCGCCCGCCGCCGGCATCGCGCTCGGCCTCGACCGCCTGGTCATGCTGGCGACCGGCGCCAGCCGCATCGAGGAGGTGCTCTGGGCGCCGGTGGAGTGAGATTCCCTCCACCATGCGAAGCATGGGGGAGGGTAGGGAGGGGGTGTCGACAACTGGAGCTGCTTTGTCGGGACCCCCTCCCCACCCCCTCCCCAACCCCTCCCCCATGCTCTGCATGGTGGAGGGCTGACTACAACGCCTGGTACGTCCCATCGGCGTAGAGCAGGTGGCGGCCGTCCTCGAAGCCGCAGGAGGTCACGAGGCCGAGCGCGATGCCGTGGCTGCCGACCTCGCTGAGGTTGGTCAGCCGGCACTCGAACCAGACCAGCGCGCTCTCCAGCACCGGCGATCCCGCGGGACCCATGGTCCAGGCGCCGTCGGCGAAGCGGTCCTCGCCGGCGGGCGGTCGAGCGAAGCGTTCGGCCAGCGCCTGGTGCTCGGGCTTCAGCACGTTGACGGCGAAGAGCTTCACCCGGCGCAGCGTTGCGAAGGCGGTGGCGGTGCGGTTGATGCAGCAGAGCAGGTGCGGCGGCTCGGCGCTGACCGAGCAGACAGCGGTCGCCGTCAGCCCGTTGCGGCCCTCGGGACCATAGACCGTGATCAGCGTCACGGCGGCCGCCAGCTTGCGCATGCCGGCCTTGAAGTCCTGGACGCCGAAGGGCCGCTTGGGCGGCGGCGGGTCAAACCCGTGCATCGCTTCCGTCAACCGGGCCGTCGCGGCCAGAGTGCCTGGCCGTCGCCGTCGCGGAAGAGGTGGCAGGCCTCGGGCCGCGCTTGGAGGGCGAGGGGACTGCCGATGGCGAAGTGCGGCTGGCCCGGCAAGTCGATGCGCAGCAGGCGCTCGCCCACCAGCACGTCGACCAGGGTGAAGGCGCCGAGCGGCTCGACCTCGTCGACGACGCCCTGGATCGCGCCGGGCGCGGCCTCATCGACCGGCTTCAGGTCCTCCGCGCGCAGCCCGAGCTCGGCCGGGCCGTCCGGCAGCGTGGGGTCGATTGCCAGGCGGATCTGGCCGGTCTCGCAGGCGAAGACGCCGCCGATGAGGCGGCCCGGCACCAGGTTCATCGGCGGCGAGCCGACCAGGGCCGCAACGTAACGGTCGACCGGATGGTCGTAGATCTCGCGCGGCGTGCCGATCTGCACGATGCGGCCGTCGCGCAGGATCGCCATGCGGTCGGCGACCGACATGGCCTCCTCCTGGTCGTGCGTGACGTAGACCAGCGTGTGCTTCAGCTCGCGCTGCAGCCGCTTCAGCTCGACCCGCATCTCCTCGCGCAGGCGCGCATCGAGCGCGGCGATCG
>DATEDK010000466.1:0-6610 GCA_035281685.1 Kiloniellales bacterium
AGGATCTCCCGCTTCCGCTCCACCGGTCTTGCCGGCGTCACCCGCCTCGCCCGCGCCCCCCGTTTCGCCGGTGCCGCCGGTGCCACCGGTGCCGCCGACCGTGCCGTCGCCGCCGTCCTCGCCCGTGCCACCGGTGCCGCCTATGCCGCCCGATCCGCCATTTTCGCCGGCGCTACCGGTGCCGCCATTCTCGCCATCCGGACCGGCCGCGCCGTCGGCACCGGTGCCGCCATCGCCGCCATCGGTGCCGGCCGTGGCGCCATCCTCTCCGGCTTCGCCGCTGGCGCCATCCGCACCGTCGGCTGCCGTCGCGCCGTTTGCCCCGTCCTTGCCTTCGCCGCCGTCATCGCCGGAGACGCCCTCGGTGCCGTCGCTCGCATTGGCGTCGCCGCCGATGCCGCCGCCGAGGCCGAAGCCGCCCAAGCCGCCGATGCCGCCGGTGGCGTCGGCGCGCGCGTAGACGTCGTGCACCAGGACGTTGTTCACGAAGACCTGGTTGGAGCCGACGATGCGGATGCCGGCCGCATAGGCCGTGGCCGTGGCACCGCCGCCATCGGTCGCGTCCGTGCCGCTGTCGCCGGTGCCGCCGGCGCCGGCCGTGCCGCCGTCGCCGCCCTCCGCACCGTCGCCGATCACCGCCAGCGCATTGGCATCGGTGCCGTTGCTGCCGGCCTCGGCGCCGTCGAGCCCGTTCTCGCCGTCCTCGCCCTGGTCTGCCGCGATCTGCCCGAAGCTGAAGAGCTCCAGGTCCCAGAGATTCACGTTGAAGTCGCCGTCGGTCAGGATGCCGATGCGGGCACCTTCCGGCGCCTGGTCCATCGGATTGAAGTTGCCATCGATGCCGATGCCGATGACCTGCACGTTGTCGTTGGTGTTGATGACGGTGTCGACACCCTCGCCGGCCTCGATCGTGCCGGGGTTGCCGTTCGGCGTGTAGAAGGCCTGGTTGCCCGTGTCGGCGCCCTGCAGCAGCAGGGGATGGCTGCCGCCGAGGATGATCTGGTCGCCCAAGAGCGAGATGCCGGAGGTGGTGGTGAGACCCGTGCCGGCGGCGTCGTCGGTGACGACGATGATGTCGCCGTCGCCCAGCGCCGGGTCGCCCGGCCGGTCCGGATTCGGGCCCTGCGAGCCCGCCACGGCCGCATCGATGGACGTGGGATCGCCCTCGACGCCGCCTTCGCTGCCGTCGCCGCCCTGGTCGGCGAACCAGACGCTGTCGATGATCGGGTTGGCGCCCTCGGAGAAGGGGCTGAACACCGGCTCCACGATGGTCACCGGCGCCGACTCGCGCTCGACGAAGTAGACCTGCCGGATGCGCAGCGGGTCGACCATGCGGTCGTGGATGTGCAGCGGGTTGCGCTTGCGCGCGTCGGGGCCCCAGAGCGGGATGCGGATGCCGACGCCCGCCGTGCCCTCGAGATCCTCGTTGTTGTCCCAGCTGCCGCCGAGGCTGGCGAAGATGTAGCTGTTCTCGCTCATGCCCGGCACTTCGTAGAGCCGGAGCTCGCCCCCGAAGGTGGCGCCGTAGACGTTGTCGAAGGAATCCGCGAAGTAGGCGTAGCCGCCCGCGGAGAGCCGCAGGTCGTAGTCGTTGAGCGGCGGGGCGGTCACGCCCGCGCCATAGAAGTGATAGCCGAACTCGCCGGAGAGGCCCGAGGCGCCCTTTTCCTCCTTGCTGCCCGGGATCTGCGTCTCCATGCGGATCTCGTGGCTGACCACGGTGATCACGCTGCCGAGCGGAGCGCCGCCACCGCCCTGACCGGTGTCCTCGCTGCCGGTCGGGACCCAGTAGCCGGTGATGTTGGAATCGAAGCTCTCGCCGAAGAACTCGAGGCCGAAGCTGCCGCGGAGCGCGTTGGTGCCGTTGTCGCTCCAGGCGCTGCCGAAGAGGGCATAGGCGCCGAAGCCGAGGTCGCCGCTGCCGAGGATCTGCCGGTAGCCGAGGCCGATGTCGAGGTTCAGCGCACCGTTGACCAGTCCGTCGCCCTGCGCGTAGCCGAAGAGCACCTGTCCCGGCTTCTGCTGGAACGGCACGTAGAGCTTGGCGCCGGCGCCGCCGTGCTCGAAGTCGGTGATGCCCTCGAGCCCGATCCAGGGCTGATAGAGGTCGCGATAGAGCTCTTCCGCGCGCACACTCTTGCCGTAGAGCGCCACCGACAGCACGAAGGCCGAGGTGGTCATCAGGAGGCGATGCCGGTTCATCCGACGCCGGGATGCCAGGAGGCGCAGCGTTTCGGCCGAAGGTTGTGGGCCGGTGGATCCCCTCCGCGCCCTGGGCTTGCGACGAGTCGCCAGAGTCCTGCCGTAAATGGCGGACGACCTGCCACGCTGACGAATGCTCATGAGTTTTGCCCCGCCTGAAACGCGAAGAGCCGATCCTTCGCGCCACCCGATAGAAGCCCTGCGGGCTTCCGCCTCTCTGCCGATCACGCGGAATACGCCCGCGCCTTGCGGTAGTATAGCCTTGTAGGAGAACCGAGAGTCTAGATAATTATCTTATGGTGCCGGCTTCTTGATCATACCCAACGATTGGCTGAGTTCGCGTTGAGGCATTTAACCTATTTTGGGTCATTCTATCCGCCATCATTAGACCGTTTTGGATTTATCAGGATCGGCAGAGTTGCTGGCTTCGGCGTAGGATAGGCAGCGCACAACGGGGTGGGATCATGAGCGAGGAGCGGATCGCGGAACCGGAGAGCGGGCGCGAGGCGCAGCAGCCGGAGAAGCAGCCGGCGCCGCCCCCCCGTCCGCCGCGCCTGGTTCGTGATGCCGAGCGCCTGCGCCGCGGTCAGTTGAAGCGCCTGGACCGGAAGGTCCGGATCAAGGGCGAGGTCCTGCTGCCCTGCCTGCCCGCGCTCCTGGACGAGTATGTCAGCCGGCTCTCGAGCGTCTTCGGCACCCTGGGCAAGGCCTTCAGCGCCGAGGAGATCGCCGAGCTGCGCAAGCTTCTGGGCATCCAGGTCGAGAAGGGCTTCGCCAAGTCCTCGCTGAACCAGCTCAAGGTCGTCTGGTGGAGCGACGACGCCAAGGACCTGGCCGTGCACTACCGCATTTTCATCGTCGAGCGGAGCAAGTCCGGGCAATACGAGCACTGGGTGAAGACGCGCAAGCCGCCGCTGTTCGGCAGCCATCCCGACGCGATGGTGATGGAGTTGGCGAAGCGGCTGCCGGCCAATGCGCGCATCGCCGATCTCGGCGCCGGAACCGGCCGCAACACGATCCCGCTCGCCGCGGCCGGCTATCGGGTCGACGCCATCGACAGCACCGCCTCCTTCGTCCAGGCGATCCGGCGCGACGCCAAGGCAAAGGGCGTGGCCGACCGCGTCGTCGCGATGCAGGCGGACCTGTTCGCCGCGCCGGAGATCCTTGCGCTCGGCGCCTATCACATCGTGCTGCTCTCGCAGGTGGTGCCGGACCTGCGCCGGCTCTCCGACCTGCGCCACATCTTCGCTCGCGCCGAGCGGCTGCTGCGCAGCGGAGGCTATCTCCTGTTCAACACCTTCGTCGCCGGGCCGGGCTATCAGCCGGACCGCATCACGCGCGAACTCTCCCAGTACATGTGGAGCTGGGTCCTGACACGCGACGAACTGGACGAGGCGCGCCGCGGAATGCACTTCGACCTGGTGATCGACGAGGATGCGCACGACTACGAGCGCGCCCGCCTGCCGGAATGGCCGCCCACCGGCTGGTACAGCCACTGGGCGCGCGGCAACGACCTCTTCGGCCTGGGCGAGAACGAGGTGCCGCCGGTCGGCCTGCGCTGGCTCGCCTATCGCAAGCGCGGATAGCAGAAGCGATGGCGAAGGGCGACGGGGGTGCGCCGGCGGGAACGGCAGTCCGCGAGGCGCCCGAGGCGGCCGCCGGCCCGACGCCCATGCAGGTCATCCGGGACCCGGTCCGCTTGCGTGCCGCGCAGGCCCGGCGCCTCAACCGCAAGCTCAGGATCAAGGGCGAACTGCTGTTCCCCTGCCTGCCCAGCCTGCTCGAGGAGTTCGTGCAGCGGCTGGCAGCGGTGTTCAGCGTGCTGGGCAAACCCTTCGCCCAGCCGGAGATCGATCAGCTGCGGCAGCTGATGCGCGCGCAGCTGGAAAAGGGCTTCGCCAAATCGAGCTTGAGCCAGCTGAAGGTCTGGTGGTGGAGCGACGACAGCAAGGATCTGCTGGTGCACTACCGCATGCAGGTGCTCGAGCGCAGCAAGTCGGGCCAGTACGAGTACTGGGTGAAGAACCGCAAGCCGCCGCTGTTCGGCGCGCTGCCCGATGCCCGCGTCATGGAGGTCGCGGCCAGCCTGCCGAAGGGGTCGCGCATCGCCGACCTCGGCGCCGGCACGGGCCGCAACGCGATCCCGCTCGCCGCTGCGGGTCACCGCGTCGATGCGCTCGACGCCACGCAGTCCTTCGTCGAGATCATCAAGAAAGATGCCGCCGAGAAGGGAGTGGCCGAGCGCATCGGTGTCGTGCAGGGCGATATCCTCACCGACGAGGAAAGCCTGGCGGGCGGCGTGTATCAGCTGGTGCTCTTGGCCGAGGTCGTGCCCGACCTGCGGCGGCTCGCCGATCTGCGCCGGGTCTTCTGGCGGGCGAACCACCTGCTGGCGCCGCGCGGGATCCTGCTGTTCAACGCCTTCGTCGCGGACGACGACTACGAGATGGACCAGCTGACCCGCGAGCTCTCGCAGGTGCACTGGAGCTGGCTGCTGACCCGCCGGGAGCTGGCGCAGGCGGCGAGCGGCCTGCCTTTCGAGCTGGAAAGCGACATCGAGGCGCACGACTACGAAAGGGCCCGCCAGGCGCAATGGCCGCCGACCGGCTGGTACAGCCAGTGGGCGCGCGGCAAGGATCTCTTCGCCCTGGCGGACCATGAGCTGCCGCCGGTCAGCCTGCGCTGGCTGACCTTCCGCAAGTCCGTCTAGCCCAGCACACAATTGCCTGGCGCAAGCCCACGGGGCTAGCTTGCCGCAACGTCACGCGCGGCGGAGAAAGGCCAAAGCGGAGCAATGGCGAACCGGGAAGAGTCAGAGGTTTCCAAGGGCGCGACCGCGCCGGGCGTGGCCGACACCGGCATTCTCGTCGCCACGGAAGACTTGCCGCCGGAGCCGAAGCAGCGCCGCGTCGTGCGCGACCGCGAGCTGCTGCGCCGTTCGATGCTGCAGCGGATGAACCGCCGCTCGCGGTTCAAGGGCGAGGTGCTCTATCCCTGCCTGCCGGCGCTGCGCGACGAGATCATCAACCGGCTGTCCGCGATTTTCACCGCGCTGGGCAAGCCGTTCAATGCCAAGGAGACCGACAAGATGCGCGGCCTCCTGGGGCAGCAGCTGGAGAAGGGCTACGCCAACTCCGGGCTCAACGGCATCAAGGTCGTCTGGTGGAGCGATGCGGCCAAGGACATGGTGCTGCACTACAAGATCCAGATCGTGCAGCGGAACAAGGCCGGCCACTACGAGATGTGGGTGAAGAACCGCAAGCCGCCGCTGTTCGGCGCGCATCCCGACGCGCGCGTGATGGACGTGGCGGCGACCCTGCCGGCCGGCGCGCGGATCGTCGACCTCGGCGCCGGTACCGGGCGCAACGCGATCCCGCTCGCGGCGGCCGGCTTCACCGTCGACACCGTCGACGGCACGGCGTCGTTCGTCGAGATCATCCGCAAGGCGGCCGAGGAAAAGGGCGTCGCCGCCCGGATCAACGCGACGCTCAGCGACATCCTGCCGGCGGCGGACCCGCTGCCGGCCGGCGGCCACCACATGGTGCTGCTGTCGGAGGTGGTGCCGGACATGCGCAAGCTGGCGGACCTCCGGCGCGTCTTCGAGCGCGCCGAGCGCCTGCTGGCGCCGGGGGGCGTTCTGCTGTTCAACGCCTTCGTCACCGAGCCGGAGTTCACGCCCGATCCGCTGACCGTCGAGCTGTCGCAGTACCACTGGTGCTGGATGCTGACCGCGGCGAACCTCGCGGAGGCGGCGCGAGGCCTCGCCCTCGAGCTGGAGAGCGACCTCGAGGCCTTCCCCTACGAGCGGGCGCGCCAGCCCAGCTGGCCGCCGACCGGCTGGTACGACAACTGGTCACACGGCAACGACCTCTTCGGCCTGCCGCTCGGCGACAAGGGACCGGTGGCGCTGCGGTGGTTGACCTATCGCCGGCGCGCGTGAAGCGCGGCCTCTGGGATCGGGCTGGGAGATCGGTCTGGGGAAATGGTGGGCGCGACTGGGATTGAACCAGTGACCCCTACGATGTCAACGTAGTGCTCTCCCGCTGAGCTACGCGCCCATCCACCAGGGAGCGGCCTCCTAGCACCTGCATGTGGGCCTTGGCAAGCAGAGCGGAAGGGCTGGCGAGGGAGCGACGGGCATGTGGGAGGGCGAGGCCTTCGAGATCCGCCGGCCGGAGCGGCAGCGCCTGCCGCTGGTCGTCGCCTCGCCGCACTCCGGCGACCGCTATCCCGACGTCATGCTGCAGGGCGCGCGCCTGAGCCCGCGCGAGCTGCGCCGATCCGAGGACTTCATGGTGCAGGAGCTGGCGGGCGACGCGCCGCGCCTGGGCGCGCCGCTGCTGCACGCCCTCTTCCCGCGCGCCTACGTCGACGTCAACCGCGAGCCCTACGAGCTCGACCCCGAGCT
>DATEDK010000467.1:0-6488 GCA_035281685.1 Kiloniellales bacterium
TTCCACACGCCGGTGACGTCGCTGACCTGCGCCTGGCCGCCGAGCTTGCCCTCGGCGCCGACCTCGCGCGCGACACGGGTCACCTCCGAGGCGAAGACCGCCAGCTGCTTCACCATGGTGTTCACGATGCTGGCCGAGCGCAGGAACTCGCCCTTCAGCGGACGGCCATCCACCTCCAGCTGCACCGTGTGCATCAGGTTGCCCTGTGCCACGGCGGAAACCGCCCGCGTCACCTCCGTCACTGGTCGCAACAGGTCGTCGATCAGGTTGTTGAGCGAGTCCTCCATCTCTCCCCACGCACCGGTGGAGTTGGGGAGGCGGACCCTGTGCTTGGTGTTGCCCTCGCGGCCGACACGCCGGCCGGCGAGCTCCAGCTGCCGGGCCATCAGCTGATTGGACGTGACGATCTCGTTGAACGCGTCGGCGATCTTGCCGCCGAGACCGACCTGGTCGCCGGGCAGGCGGACGGAGAAATCGCCGTTGCGGACCGCCTGCAGCGCGCTCAGCAGCTCGGAGAGGTCGAGGCCCTGCTCCGGATGCCGGTTGCCGTCGCGTTGGGCAGCGATCGCTGCAGCCTGTTTGCCCTCGAGCGTGGCCGGATTTGACTCCATGACAAACGTGTCTCCCCCTGCCGGACAATGACGGTATGGGTGCTCGACGAAGAATGAAGAATGAAGCGGTCAAGGCTAGCGAAGCGCCCTGCGGCCGGCCACTGAACTCAGGTGCAAGATGAGCTGGATTTTCTTGCTTTGCGCAGGAACTTTCGGCGGCTGCGAGCATTATGCCGCTCGCTGTGCGGCAGGCGTCCTCGCGCGTTTGCGCGAAGCGACGTCCCTACAGTACCACCTGCTGCGCGAGGCGCTAGTTCGCCGCCTGGCGGCCGACGGTCATCTGGTAGCGGGGCCAGTCGCCGTCGGCGATGTCGCTCAGCGATGGCGTCGCCTTGCCGAGCCGTGCGCTGTAGATCCAGTAGTTCGCCAGCACGCGCTCGATGTAGTCGCGCGTTTCCGCCGCGGGAATCGACTCGATGAACAGCAGCGGATCGCCGGCGAAGTTGGTCTCGCGCTGCCACTTGATCAGATTGCCCGGCCCGCCGTTGTAGGCGGCGCACAGCCGGAAGAGATCGTTGCCCACCTCGCCCAGCGACATCAGGTGCACGAGGTACTCCTGTCCGAGTTGCAGGTTCAGCGCCGGATCGAAGAGCGTGTCCTTCTGGCTACCCTTCAGGCTGCCGTCGCCCGCCACGTAGCTCGCGGTGCGCGGCATGATCTGCATCAGGCCTCGCGCGCCCGCGTGGCTCTTGGCGCCCGGGTCGAAAGCCGACTCCTGCCGGATCAGCGCATAGACCAGGGCCTCGTCGACGAAGTAGCCCGACGGCGGCTGCCACGGCGGCACGGGATAGAGCGCGCCCAGCAGCGGCCGGCCGCTCCTGTTGTTGCCGTCCGCGTCCGCCAGGCGGTTCGCCAGCTTGAAGGCAAAGCGCGCGAGCTGCGCCCGGTCGGCGATCGCCAGCAGCACCTCGGTGACCTCGGCCGAATCCCACGTCTCCAGGAGCAGCAGCTCCTGCTCGGCCAGCGCGTCCTGGCCCACCTGCAGGAGGGCCATGGCGCGTCCGCCGGTGGGCGAGGCGGCGAGCAGCTGCACGCCAGCCTGGGTCATCTGGAAGGTGCGGAAGTCGAACTGCGTCTTCAGGCCGAGGGCGTCGCGCGCGAGCTGGCCATAGAAGGTGCGCGGGTACTCGGCGGCGAGCGAGAGCCAGTGGCTCATCTCCGCCGGGTCGCGGCGGCGCAGGTGCGCGCGCGCCGCCCAGTAGGCGCCGCCAGAGGCGAGCCAGCTGTTGACCCGATCGGAGAGCGCCACGGCCTCGAAGTGCTGCGCGGCCAGGTCGAAGCTGCCCTGGCGCCAGGCGGCGAGGCCCGCGATCCAGTTGGCGGCGGGCACGTAGCTGCCCGAGCGCTCAGCCGCGGCGGCGGCGAGCTCCAGCGCCTTCAGATCGTCACCGGCGAAATACCAGGCCTGGGCAATCTGCGCATAGGCCTGGTCGAGCTCGACGAGGTCGAGCAGCCGCTGGGCGTCCTTGCCCTCGACCACCTGCAGCGCCTTGGCGAGATTGTCGTCCTTCAGGTACTTGCGGATCTGGCCCTTGAGGTCGGAAACGCGCTTGGCCTGGGCTGCGGTGCGGTCCTTCTCCGAGCGATAGGGCTGGAAGGCGCTTTCCACCGGCCCTGAGAGGCTGGCGGGGCTGACGTAGGGCTTCTGGAGCCCGCTCTTGCCGCCTTTCTTCACGGCCAGCTCGTAGATGTCCTCGGCCTCGGGGTGGTCGCTGTAGGACAAGAGCCAGGACTTCAGCTCGCCGTGCTTGCTCTTCCAGGCGGTCGGATGGAGATAGCGCTGCGCCAGCACGTGGCCCAGGAGGCGCTGGTCCTGCAGCTGGAAGATCAGTTCGTCGGCCTGGCCCATCTGGCCGGCCTCCTGCAACGCGAAGATCTGGCGATAGCGCTCGGCGTCGGCCGCGCTCAGAATCAGCGGCAGGCCGCGGTCATCGACCGGGACGACGCCGACCTGCTCCGCAGCGCTCGCGGCTCGCGGCAACAGCGCAAAGATGGCGAGGATCAGTGCGCAGCACCAAAGGCGAACAGCCATGCCCCGCATCCCCCCGGCCGGTGCAATCAGGGCGATAACCTAGTGCGGGTCGGAAAGAGCGGCAAGCTGGAGCTCAAGCCCCTCTCCCAGCGAAGCTGGGGGAGGGGTTGGGGAGGGAGGGGGTCTCAACGGATCAGCTCCAACTGTCGACACCCCCTCCCTAACCCTCCCCCACGCTGCGCGTGGTGGAGGGAATTTTGTCCAGCGCCGCCCGGAAGGCCACGAGGTCGCGCCAGGCCTGGCGCTTCTGCGCCGGCTGGCGCAGCAGGAAAGCGGGATGCAAAGTCGGGAGGGTCGGCACCGCATAGTCGAGACCGCCGGGCTGCAGCGTCGTCCACTTGCCGCGCAAGCGCAGGATGCCCTCGCCGGTGTTCAGCAGCGTCTTGGCCGACATGCCGCCCAGCAGCAGCAGGTGGGTCGGCCGCACGAGCGCGATGTGCCGCTCGACGAAGGGCAGGCAGGCGGCGATCTCGGCCGGCGTGGGCGTGCGGTTGCCGGGCGGCCGCCAGAACAGCACGTTGGTGATGTAGGCCGTCGTCCGGTCGAGCCCGACGCAGGCCAACATGCGATCGAGCAGCTGGCCGGAGACGCCGACGAAGGGCTTGCCCTGGCGGTCCTCCTCCGCGCCCGGCGCCTCGCCCACCAGCATGACCCGGCTCTCCGGGTTGCCGTCGGCGAAGACCAGGTTGGTCGCCGTCGCCTTGAGCCCGCAGCCCTCGAAGCGCTGCAGTGCCGTCTTCAGCGCCGCGAGGTCGCCCGCCGCCGCGGCCATGGCCCGCGCGGATGCCAGGGCCTCGTCCACCGCCACCAGCCGCGCCACCGCCGGCGCCGCCACGGACACCGGAGCCGGGGGCGCGGCGATACGTACTGGCGGCTCAGCGAAGCGGTCGCGCGCACGCTCCTCCAGCGCCTCGTCGGCGCCCATCTCGGCTTGCCAGGCGAGCCAGGCGAGGGCTTCGGCGGCATTGGCGGGCTGGCGGCTCATGGCCTCTCACCCTAGCAGCCCGGCACTGGCGCGGCATGGTTCTCTTGGACCCGGCGCCCTGCCCCTCTATGGTGCGCGCAAAGGAGCGGAGAGGCCCGATGGAACGCGAGTTCATGGAGTACGACCTGGTGATCGTCGGCGCCGGCCCGGCCGGGCTGGCCGCGGCGATCAGAGCCAAGCAGGTCGCGGCCGAAAGGGGCCAGGAGGTCTCCGTCTGCATCGTCGAGAAGGGGTCCGAAGTCGGCGCGCACATCCTCTCCGGCGCCGTCCTCGAGCCGCGCGCATTGAACGAGCTGATCCCCGACTGGAAGGAGAAGGAAGCCCCGGTCAGCGTTGCGGTGAAGGAGGAGAAGTTCCTCTTCCTGACCGAGAAGGGCGGCATCAGTGTTCCCATCTGGCTGCTGCCGCCGCAGACGCACAACCACGGCAACTACATCATCTCGCTGGGCAACCTCTGCCGGTGGCTGGCGACGCAGGCCGAGGCGCTGGGTGTCGAGATCTACCCGGGCTTCGCCGCCGCCGAGGTGCTGTTCGACGACAGCGGCACTGTCGCCGGCATCGCCACCGGCGACATGGGCATCGGCAAGAACGGCGAGCACACGGATCGCTACACGCCCGGCATGGAGCTGCGCGCCAAGTACACCTTCTTCGCCGAAGGCTGCCGCGGCCACCTGTCGAAGCAGCTCATGCAACGCTTCGGCCTGTGCCAGGGCGTCGATCCGCAGACCTACGGCATCGGCATCAAGGAGCTCTGGCAGCTCGATCCGGCCAAGCACAGCGAAGGCCTGGTCATGCACACCGCCGGCTGGCCGACGGACGACAGCACCTGGGGCGGCTCCTTCATCTATCACCTGGACAAGGAGCAGGCCTATTTCGGCTTCGTCGTCGGGCTCGACTACCAGAACCCGCACATCTCGCCCTTCGAGGAGTTCCAGCGCTTCAAGCTGCACCCGAAGATCCGGCCGATGCTGGAGGGAGGCAAGCGCGTCTCCTACGGCGCGCGGGCCCTGAACGAGGGCGGCCTGCAGTCGATCCCGAAGCTCGTGTTCCCGGGCGGTGCCTTGATCGGCTGCTCGGCCGGCTTCCTCAACGTGCCGAAGATCAAGGGCAGCCACACGGCGATGAAAACCGGCATGCTGGCGGCCGAGGCTGCGGTCGCCGCGCTGGCCTCATCAAGTAGTGGGGCCGGCGACAACCGCCCGCCGGTCCTCGACGCCTATCCGGAAGCCTTCAAGGCTTCCTGGGTGCACGAGGAACTGCACCGCGCGCGCAACCTGCGTCCGGCCGCGGCGCGCTGGGGCATGAAGCTCGGCATGCTCTACGGCGGCCTGGACCTCAAGGTGCTGCGCGGCAAGGCGCCCTGGACGCTGCACCACAAGCACGCCGACCACGAGACGCTGAAACCTGCGGCCAGGTGCAGGAAACCGAACTACCCGAAGGCCGACGGCGTCATCACCTTCGACCGGCTCTCCAGCGTCTTCCTCTCGAACACCAACCACGAGGAGGACCAGCCGGGCCATCTGAAGCTGAAGGATCCCTCGATCCCGGTGCAGGAGAACCTGTCGCTCTACGACGAGCCGGCGCAGCGCTATTGCCCTGCCGCGGTCTACGAGATCGTGCGCGATGCCGACGGACAGAATCCGCGCTTCCAGATCAACGCGCAGAACTGCGTGCACTGTAAGACCTGCGACATCAAGGACCCGGCCCAGAACATTACCTGGGTTGCACCCGAGGGCGGTGGCGGGCCGAACTATCCGAACATGTGATGGAGGGAGGTCCGAGTTTGTCGGTCACCCGAAGATTGTCGCTCCGCGCCGCCGCCGCGGCGCTCCTGTTCTTCCTGCCGTCCCAGGGCTGGGCCGCGGCCGAGACGATGATCGATCCGGTCAGCGGCAGCGAGATCCTGACGGCGCGGCCCGCCGAGCCCTCGATCTCCGGCGACTACCTGGCCGGCATCTTCGCCAGCGAGCAGCAGGATCTGCGCGCCGCTGCCCGCTTCCTCCTGGTGGTGCAGGCGGCGAACCCCGAGGACGCGGCGCTGCGCAGCGCCACCTTCCTCACCGCGGCGGCAGCGGGCGTCATGGGCGAGGCGATCCGCCTGGCCCCGCAGATTGCCGAGGGCGATCAGGCCAAGGGCATCGCGCGGCTCGTGCTGCTGGCCGACCACGCCGTCCAGGGCCGCTGGGCGGACGCACAGGCCGAGGCGCGGCAGCTGCAGGCGCAAGGCATCACCGGCGCCACGCGCGCGCTCCTGCTGGCCTGGACCACGCTGGAGCCGGGCGGACTCGCCGCCGCTCAGGTCGAGCTCGATGCCCTGGCGCCGCTCAGCAGCCTGGGCGTGCTCTATCACTTGCACCGCGCGCTCCTGAGCGACGCCGCGGGCGACAAGGCCGCCGCCGCGGCAGACTACGAGCAGGCGCTGGCCGCCTCCGAGCAGCGCTCGGTCCGCCTGGTGCTGTTGATCGCGAACTTCCGCGCGCGCAACGGCGACATGGCGGGTGCGAAGGCGCTGCTCGGCGACTACATGACCGAGCAGCCGGGCTCCGCGATCGTCGCCGACAGCCTCGCGGCGCTCGAGGCAGGCGCCGTGCCGGCGCCGGTCGTCGCCAATGCGCAGGAGGGCCTGGCGGAGGTCTTCTTCCAGGTCGGCAGCATCCTGGCGCAGGAGTCGGCGAGCGACAGCGCGCTCATCGAGGGGCAGCTCGCGCGCCACATGAAGCCTTCGTTCGACGCCGCCTCGGTGCTGCTGGGCGAGCTTGCGCAGAAGCGCAAGCAGCGCCTCGATGCGATCGATGCCTTCAGCGCCGTGCCCGAAGACTCGCCCTATCACTCGACGGCCTCGCTCGGCCTTGCCGAGGAG
>DATEDK010000468.1:0-4269 GCA_035281685.1 Kiloniellales bacterium
CTGTATTCGGGGAAGAAACTGAAAACCTCCGAACGGCACAAGCGTGCGATCGAAATGCTGAACGCGGTGGGCCTCGGAAACCGGACCGACCATCATCCCAATCAGCTGTCCGGCGGGCAGCAGCAGCGCGTCGCCATCGCCCGCGCGGTGATCGCGCGCCCCTCGCTGCTGCTCGCCGACGAGCCCACCGGCAACCTCGACGACCGCATCGCCGTCCGCCTGCTTTACCTGATGGAGGAGCTGAACAAGCTCGGCACCACCGTGGTCATCGCCACGCACAACGAGGCTCTGGTGCAGCGTTTCCCCCATCCCGTGCTGAGGCTGCGCGACGGGTCGATCGAGCGCGGCCCGCGCTTCACGCGGGCGCGCGCCTGAGAGGCCGGCGATGCTGTTCCGCCGCTCCACCCTGCCGCTCGGCCGGGACTCCTCGGCCCGCTTCCTGCCCTGGCTGATCGCCTTCATGGTGTTCCTCGCCTGCCTGGCGCTGGCCGCCGTGCTGGTGGTCGAGCGCTCCATCGCCCGCTGGGACCGGGGTCTCAGCGGGCAGATCACCGTGCAGGTGCCGGCAGCCCAGGATCCCACCGCCGGCGAGGCCAATGTGGAGGCCGTGCTGGCCGTGCTGACCGCCACGCCCGGCGTGCGCGGCGTCTCGGTGATGAACGCCGACGAGGTCCGCCGCCTGCTGCAGCCCTGGATCGGCGGCGGCGCCGAGGTCGACGAGCTGCCGCTGCCGACGCTGATCGCGGTCAGCGTCGACCCGGCCTCGCCGCCCGACCTCGACGCGCTGAACCAGCGCCTGGCCGAGGCCGTTCCGGGCAGCTTCGCCGACGATCACCGCCGCTGGCTCGACGATCTCCTGGCGCTTGCCGGCTCGGTCGAGATCGCGGCACTGGCGGTCATGCTGCTGGTCAGCCTGACGGCGGTGGTCGCCGTGATCTTCGTGACGCGCACCGGCCTCGAGATCCATCGCCAGGTGATCGAGCTCCTGCACGTCATGGGCGCGCAGGACCGCTACATCGCGCGCGAGTTCCAGCGCCATTCGCTGAAGCTCGGCCTGCGGGGCGGCCTCTTCGGCTTCGCGCTGGCGGCGGCAACGCTGGCGGCGCTGGGCTGGCTCGCGCGCGGCAGCGGCGCGGCCCTGCTGCCCGATCTGACTCTGACGCCGCTCGACTGGGCGCTTCTGGCGATCCTGCCGCTGGCGGCCGCGGCCACGGCCATGTGGACGGCGCGGCTGACCGTCCTCAGCACCCTGGTGCGTCTGGCTTGAGACGCCGGGGGAAAGGCGAGGGCCGCCGGCGCGCAGTCGTGGTCCGCACGCTGTCGCTGGCGCTGGGGTTGATCTTCCTGCTGGCTGTCGGCTTCCTCTGGTTCGCCGCTTCGCTGCCGGAGGACGTCGAGACGCCAGAGCAGCACACCCAGGCGATCGTCGTGCTGACCGGCGGGGGCGAGCGCGTCGCCGAGGGCCTTCGCCTCCTCGCCGAGGGCAAGGGCGACTACCTGCTGATCACCGGCGTCTACCGCGATGTCACGCTCCCGGAGATCCTGGCACTGGAGCCCGACCTGCCGCCCGAGCTGGCCGAGCGCATCGAGCTCGGCTACGCCGCCGACGACACCCACGGCAACGCGGTCGAGGCCGCCACCTTCATGACCCGGCGCGAGCTCTCCTCGCTGCGCCTGGTGACCGCCGCCTACCACATGCCGCGCAGCCTGCTCGAGTTTCGCCGCACCCTGCCGAGCACGCTGATCATCGCCCACCCGGTCTTCCCCCAGGGCCTGGATCAAGCGCATTGGTGGAACGACGGCGACACCGCCGAGGTGCTGCTCGGGGAGTACCTCAAGTACCTGCTGGCGCTGGCAAGCGGCCCCTTCCGCAGCGAGGGCCGATGACGACGCTGCGTTCGCTTCTGTTCAACCTCTATTTCTTCACCTGGACGACGCTCTGCGCGCTCTTCGGTGTGCCCTTCCTGCTGATGGGCTACCGCATCGCCAACGCCTATGGCCGCTGGTGGTCGGGCACGGTGCTGTGGGGGCTGCGGCTGATCTGCGGCGTGCGCGGGCGCGTCGAGGGGCTGGAGCAGCACCTGCCGCCGGGCGCGTCGATCGTCGCGATGAAGCACCAGTCGACCTGGGAGACGCTCTTCGCCCCGCAGATCCTCGATGCTCCGGCCTTCGTGGTGAAGCGCGAACTCACCCGCATTCCCTTCTTCGGCTGGTACCTCCTGCAGTGCCGGATGCTGCCCGTCGACCGCAAGGGCGGCGCCGGCGCGTTGCGCGCCATGGTGCAGGCCGCGCGCGCCCGCAAGGCCGAGGCCCGGCCGATCGTGATCTATCCCGAGGGCACGCGCACCGCGCCCGGCACCTCGGCGCCCTATCATCCGGGCGTGGCCGCGCTCTATCAGGCGCTCGATCTGCCGGTCGTGCCGGTGGCGCTGAACTCCGGCCTGCACTGGGGCCGCCACGCCTTTCGGAAGCGCCCCGGCACCATCGTCATGCGCTTCCTCGAGCCGATCCCGCCGGGCCTCGACCGCCGCCTGTTCCTGGCCGAGCTGCAGCGGCGGATCGAAAGCGCATCGACCGCCCTGCTGACCGAGGGTGGACCGACTCCGATCAGGAACGCATCATGAACTGAGATGCTGGCGCCCGGCCGCCACCCGCGCCATCTTAGCTGGACCGATGACCACGACGCTCACGCCCCTCTCCCAGCGCATCTGGGACATGAAGTACCGCCTGCGCACGGCCGCCGGCGAGGCGGAGCCGTCGATCGAGGCGACCTGGCGCCGCGTTGCCAAGGCGCTGGCCGCGGCCGAAAGCGAGCCGGCGCGCTGGGAAGAGACCTTCTACGACGCGCTTGCGGGCTTCCGCTTCATCCCGGCGGGCCGGATCCTCGCCGGCGCCGGCACCGACCGGCAGGTGACGCTCTTCAACTGCTTCGTCATGGGCGCGATCCCGGACGACATGGGCGGCATCTTCGCCCACCTGCGCGAGGCGGCGCTGACGCTGCAGCAGGGCGGCGGCATCGGCTACGACTTCTCGACGCTCCGCCCCAAGGGTGCCCTGGTGAAGGGCGTGGGCGCCGACGCCTCGGGCCCGGTCTCCTTCATGGAGGTCTGGGACGCGATGTGCCGCACCATCATGTCCGCGGGCTCGCGCCGCGGCGCGATGATGGCGACGCTCCGCGCCGATCACCCGGACATCGAGCGCTTCATCGACGCCAAGCGCGAGGCCGGCCGGCTCACCAACTTCAACCTCTCGGTGCTGGTGCCCGATGCGCTGATGGCCGCGGTCGAGGCCGACCGCTCCTGGGACCTGCAGTTCGGTGGCCGCATCTTCCGCACGCTGCCGGCGCGCGCGCTCTGGGAGCGCATCATGCGCGCGACCTACGAAACCTCGGAGCCCGGCGTCATCTTCATCGACCGGATCAACGCGAAGAATAACTTGGCGTATTGCGAGACGATCCAGGCCACCAACCCCTGCATCACGGCCGAGACCTGGGTGATGACGTCGCAGGGCCCCCGGCAGGTCAGCGAGCTGGTCGGCAAGCCAGTGACCTTGCTGCATCACGGCCAGCCGACGCCGAGCGGAGCCCAGGGATTCTTCCGAACGGGCGTGAAGCCCATCTATCGCCTGACCACCCGCGAGGGCCATCAGCTGCGACTGACTGGCGACCATCGCGTGCAGGTGCAGAGCCGGGCGACCCGCCACCTCGCTGAGACCCAATGGCAGCTGGCCGCGGCCCTGCAGCGAGGCGACCGCATCGTGCTGCAGGATCACCGCAGCGCCACGACCTGGGCCGGCGTTGGCAGCGACGCCGAGGGTTATTTGCTGGGCCTTTTGCTGGGCGACGGCACTCTCAAGGCTGACAAGGCCGTGCTTAGTGCTTGGCCTGGCGAGATGACGGCTGACGGCAGCATTGCGCGGCCGGGTGTGCTTGGCGTCATGGCCGCGGCCGAGGCTGCGGCGCGCAGCCTCAAGCATCGCGCCGATTTTTCTGGATGGATCGTTGTGCCAGGACGCGGCGAGCGGCGCCTCGCACTGGGCGCGCTGAAGGCCCTCGCTCGGGACTTTGGCTTGGCACCCGGTGCCAAACGTCTGACTCCGCAAATTGAGCGCGGATCGGCCATTTTCTATCAGGGCTTCCTTCGCGGTCTTTTCGACAGCGATGGCTCCCTGCAAGGCACGACCGCCAAGGGCATAAGCCTTCGCTTGGCGCAGAGCGATCTCGATACATTGCGGGCCACACAGCGCATGCTGCTGCGCCTGGGCATGGTG
>DATEDK010000469.1:0-14817 GCA_035281685.1 Kiloniellales bacterium
GCGCGAAGTCACCTCCCCCTTGAGGGGGCCGTTGCGAAATCCAACGAGGCTGTCATCCCGGAAAGCGCGAAGCGCTTATCCGGGACCCAGGGGCCATAGGCTCAGCTGCTTGGCCCCTGGGTCCCGGCTCTCGCTGCGCTCGGCCGGGATGACAGGCGAGTGTTGCAGCAGTCCCTCGATGGGGCGGTGAATGAGTGCCGTGACCTGATTCGCCTTGAGCGGGAATGCGCTAGGCGGCGGCCTTCGGCTACTCCACCAGAGAGACCATGTAGCTGCCGCCGACGACGATGTCGCGCAGCGGCACGTCTTCGCAGGTCTGCAACTGCGAGGGGGTGCCGTTGAGCCGGATCGTGCCGGCGACCATTTGCGAGCAGCCGGCAAGCGCGCCGTTGCCGCCGACGTCGACATAGCCTTGCGGCGAATAGACCGCGCCGTCGAGGTAGGAATCGGAGGCATTGATGTTGAGCTCCGCGGTCGCGCCGACGCCGTAGAGGGCCACGCCGTTGAAGCCCTCGCTGGTCGAGGTCGCCGTCGTCGGGGCGGTGATGGAGAAGGTCACGTTGTTGCCGGCGAGCTTGGTGTTGCCGGAGTAGGCCAACGTCACGCCGTTGCCGGTCACGTTGACCTGGCCGTCCATCTTGATGCCGTTGGCGAAGTAGTAGAGGCCTGGCGCCAGGGTCACGTTGCCGGTGAAGGTCATCTGGTTGCTGTAGAGGCCTGGCTGGATGGTCATGTCCTTGCACTTGTCGCTGGGACAGGACTGCGCGGTCAGGCCGGAGAAGCTGGTCGGCAGGTCCGCGTAGGGGTCGGTCGCCGGCTTGGCCCCGGTGATCGGCTCGACGGTCAGGTTGAGCGTGTCCTCGTGGGCAACGAGCCCGCCGACGGTGACGATGGTGAAAGCTTCGATGTACGCGGAGTTGCCGTTCACCACGAAGGCATCGACGGCCTCCGAGTTCGCCATCAGCGTGCAGGTCGGCAGGATGATGTCGACGTTGCCGTCGACCACGATGCCGGTCTCGAGCTGCTCCAGCGCCAGCACGCAGGCGTCGTAGCCGGGGACGTTGGTCAGGAGGGCGATCGCCTTGGCGTTGACCTCCGAGGTGGTCATGCCGAAGATCGCCGCAGCGGTCAGCGGAACGTCGCGCCGGGCGATCACGCGCACCGAGTTGGCGCCGGGCGCGTTGGTCACGGTGAAGGTGCCGTCGCTCCAGAACCCGCTCTCCACGTCGGTGGCGACCACGACGTCGCCGTAGGCGGCCGGGGGCATGTTCAGCTCGGCAATCTCGATGGCGCGGCTGCGTGCGTTGGCGAGCGTCGGCAGCTCGTAGATCGCGGCGCGCGCCGCGGCGTCCGCGGTGTTCTGCAGCATGGTCTTCTGCGCATAGAGGTGCGAGCCGTCGATGGCGAAGGCGGCGAAGCCGAAGAGCACCGGCAGCAGCAGGCCCACCATGATGGCGGTGCCGCCCCTCTCTTCGCGCTGCAGCCGGCCGAGCAGCCGCAGCCCGCATCTCTCCCATCCGTTCCTCATGGTCTCACTCCTCGACCTGTACGGCCACGCGCACCACCATGGTCTCGCCGGTGAAGAGGCCAATGAAGTCGCCGAAGGCCACGTCCTCGAGGTCGAAGGAGATCTCGACATAAACCGTGTCTTCGGCCGGAGCCTCCGCCGGCGGGCTGGAGGTGACGGCGAAGCTGTCGAACTGTTCCGACCAGGGTTCCAGCCGCTCCAGCGTGCTGGCGCTGACGTCGTGGCCGGTGATGTCGCCGCCTTGCAGCGCGATCCAGCGCGCCTCCTCGCGTGCGGCATTCGACATCGCCGTCTGGATCACGAAGACGAAGCCGAACTGGATCATCGCGAACACGAGCAGCAGCAGGACCGGCAGCACGAAGGCGAACTCGAGCGCCGAAGCGCCGCGCTCGTCCCTGCTGGCGCGTCGCAGGAGCCGGCCGATCGGGCCCTGCCTGGTGCTGCGGATGGCGAAGCGGGGGCGCATGGCTCACCAGACGCTCAGCAGCCGATCCATGAGGGTGAGGGCACCCGGGCCGATCAGCACGACGAAGAGCGCCGGCAGCACGAAGATGATCAGCGGCACGGTCATGATCGCCGGCAGGCGGGCGGCCTTCTCCTCGGCGCGCAGCATGCGCTCCTTGCGCTGCTCGGCGGAGAGCACGCGCAACGCCTGGGCGAGCGGCGTGCCGTACTTCTCGGTCTGGATGAAGGTCGAGGTCAGCGCACGGATCGCCGGCAGGTCGACGCGCTCCGTGAGGTTCTCGAGCGCCTTGCGGCGGTCGCCGATGAAGCGCAGCTCGATGCAGGTGTACTTGAGCTCGTCGCCCAGCACCGGCGCGCCGCGCTCCATCTCCTCGGCGACGCGCGCCATGGCGGCATCCAGGCTGAGGCCGGCCTCGGCGCAGATCACCAGAAGATCGAGCGCGTCCGGCAGGCCGCGGCGGATCGCGGTCTTGCGCCGGGTCTCGAAGTTCTTCAGCAGGATGTCCGGCAGGAACGAGCCGGCTAGCGCGCCGCCCAGCACCATAGCCAGCTGCAGGATCACCGGCTGCGCCATTGGCCGCAGCACGAAGATGAAGAAGGCCACCCCGCCGCCGAGCAGGATCGGGCCGGCAACCTTGAGGAAGATGTAGACATGGATCGCATCGCGGCCGCGGAAGCCGGCGCGGATCAGGCGCTGGCGCACCGAGGTCGCCTGCTTGTCGCGGATCAGGTTCATGCGGCCGGTGCTGGTCTGCATGAAGCGGATCACTTCGCGCCGGAACCGGTCGGTGAGCGCTCGCTCCTGGTCGAGCTGGACCAGGCGGTTCTGCCGCTCGAAACCGGCAGCCGACTTCAGCCGGGCGCGGCGGGCGGCGGCCTGCAGCATGGCATAGCCGGCACCCATGCAGAGCAGGAAGACGGCGATTGCGGCGAGCAGGGCAGGGAGGTTGGCGGAGGCCATGCGCGCGCTCAGATCTCGAACTTGATCATCTTGTACATGACGACGGCACCCGCCGTGATGGTGCCCAGGCCGAAGCCCAGCATCGCGTGGCCGCGCGGATCGAGGAACAGCTGGTCGATGTAGCCCGGGTTCAGGAAGTAGATGAGGATCCCCATGACGAAGGGGAGCGCACCCAGGATGTAGGCGCTGGCGCGCGCCTCGGAGGACAGCGCCCTCACCTTCAGCTTCATCTGCTCGCGCTGACGCAGGATCTGCGACAGGTTGGCGAGCGCTTCCGTCAGATTGCCGCCGGTCTCGCGCTGCACCGCCACGGCGATGACGAGGAAGTTGAACTCGGCCCGTTCGATGCGCTGCGCGATCAGCCAGAGCGCCTCTTCCAGGGTGGCGCCGAACTGCACGCGGTCGCGCACGGTGGCGAACTCCTCGCCGAGCGGCGCGGGGAACTCGTCCTTGACGACGCTGATGCCTTCCATGATCGGCAGGCCGGCACGCACCGAGCGGATGATGATGTCGATGGCTTCCGGCAGCTGCCGCAGGAACTTCTCCGAGCGGCGCCGGCCGGCGAAGCCGATGAAGACATTGACGATGAAGAAGCCGCCGGC
Organism: Kiloniellales bacterium; assembly: GCA_035281685.1. Lineage (GTDB taxonomy): Bacteria > Pseudomonadota > Alphaproteobacteria > Kiloniellales > JACOMY01 > DATEDK01. The sequence goes on from DATEDK010000469.1 coordinate 3,557, forward strand.
CAGCCCGATCAGCGCGCAGAGATACAGCGCCAGCCCGCTCAGCGTGTGCACCGAGAACCCGATCAGCGTGCCGACGATCACGGCGGCGACCAGCAGCGTTCCCACGCCCATGCGGAAGCCGGCGCGGTCGAGCCGGCGCTGCAGTGCGCTGCGATTCGGCAGGTAGCGGGAAAGCCGGCGTTCCATGCGCTTCCAGCGGCTCTGCTGCTGCTCGGAGCGGAAGGCGAGTTCGCGCTCGAAGGCCGGTCGCTCGGTCTGCGAATAGGGCGTGCCGATGACCCGCTCGAAGCGCAGGCCGCGGCGCCGGATCGCGCGGTCCCACCACAGCAGATAGGCCGTGCCCAGGGCCAGGAAGCTCAGGAAGAAGGCGGCCGCCAGCGGGAGGACGAAGCTGGTCAGTTCAGATGACATCCCATCGCCTCCAACAGGACGTCGGCCAGGCCGTAGTACTGGGCACGCCCGACGAAGCGCGGGCGGAAATTGGTGCAGGCGTGGCGGCCGATCAGGGTGCCGTCGGCGCGCTCGCCCTGGTACTGGTAGGAGAACAGGTCCTGCATGGTGACGATCTCGCCCTCCATGCCGACGATCTCGCTGACCTGGGTGATGCGGCGGATGCCGTCGCGCATGCGGCTGATCTGCACCACGAGGTTGATGGCGCTGGCGATCTGCATGCGCACCGCCTGGGCAGGCAGGCGCATCGAGCTCATCGCCACCATGTTCTCCAGGCGGGTCAGCGCCTCGCGTGGGGTATTGGCGTGCAGCGTGCACATCGAGCCGTCGTGGCCGGTGTTCATCGCCTGCAGCATGTCGATGGCCTCGGCGCCGCGCACCTCGCCCAGGATGATGCGGTCGGGGCGCATGCGCAGCGCGTTCTTGACCAGGTCGCGCATGGTGATCTCGCCGCTGCCCTCGATCGAGGGCGGCCGCGTCTCCAGGCGGACCACGTGCGGCTGCTGCAGCTGCAGCTCGGCGGCATCCTCGATCGTCACGATGCGCTCGCCGTGATCGATCAGCCGCGACATGGCGTTGAGCAGCGTGGTCTTGCCGGAGCCGGTGCCGCCGGAGATCAGGATGTTCAGCCGGCAGCGCGAGGCGATCTTCAGCACCGTCCCGAGCGCGTCGGAGATGTTGCCTTGGCGTGCCATCACGTCGAGCGTGATCTGCTTCTTGGCGAACTTGCGGATCGAGATCGACGGCCCGTCGATGGCAAGTGGCGGGATGATGACGTTGACGCGGCTGCCGTCGGCCAGGCGGGCGTCGACCAGCGGGGTCATTTCGTCGATGCGGCGGCCGATCCGCGTGACGATGCGCGTGGCGATGTGCATGACGTGATCGTTGTCGCGGAACTTCACGTCGGTCAGCTGCAGCTTGCCATGGCGCTCGACGTAGATCTGCTTCGGCCCGTTCACCATGATGTCGTTGACCGCCGCGTCGGCGATCAGCGGCTCGAGCGGGCCCAGTCCGATCATGTCGTCGACGATGACCCGGACCACCTGCTGGATTTCGGTCGCGTTCAGCTGCAGGCGAAGCTCGGCCTGGATCTCGCCCACCATGGCGGAGACCTGGGTTTCCAGCTCCTGCGAGGAGAGCCGGGCCGCGACGGTGACGTCCATCCGCTCCATCAGCACCGGCAGCACCTTGGAGCGAACCAGCTGCGTGCGTTCCTGGTTGCGCGCCTTGCCCTCGTCGGTCTGCTCCGCGCTGCCGCGCGGACGATCCTCGAGGCTCTCGATGCCGGTGCGGTCGGGGCGCTGCTGCGACAGCTGGTCGGTCAGCGTCTCCACCAGGCGACGCTGGTCGGACAGCAGCAGCCGGGCGCCGGAGCTCACCAGGAGGTCGTCGAGCGTCTCGCTGACCAGGGTGGCGATCTGCCTGCGCGCCAGTGGCGAGCCGTTCTGCTGGCCGATGCGCTCGCGCACGCGGCCGCTCAGTGCGATCGCCAGCGCCTCGCGCCAATCCTGCGTTTGGCCCAGTTGCCCGTTTGGCGCCGCGGTCACGGCCGGACCTCCGCCGCGCTCAGCGCTTCAACAGGCGCCGCAGCAGCGTGCGCGGCCGTGCCTCGCGCACACCGGCGAGCTGGATCGCCAGGCGCGACAGCTCGCCGACGATGGCATGGTCGGGCATCGCGCGCGCCAGCGGCTCGCCCGCGAGCTCGCAGCGCATGATGACGTCGCGCGCATAGGCGAGCTCGACGTCGATCGAGGCCTCCAGACCCTTCTCCATCTCCTTGCGGGTGACCTCGGGCTTGGCGTCGCGATGGTTGAGCACGATGTGCGGCCTGGTCTTGTCGTGCTTGGCGCGCACCAGGCGCAGGAGCCGGCAGGCATCGCGCAAGCCGGCGAGACTGGCATCGGTGACGATCACCACCTCGTCGAACAGCTCGAAGATGCCGGACTGCTGTGCCACCACGTGGCGCGGCAGGTCGCAGAGCACGATGTCGCCCGCCTTGGCGGTCGCCTGGAAAAAGGTCTTCGAGCCGTTGATGTCGCCGATCCGCGGACTCTCGATGTTCTGCTCGGAGGCGAGCAGGTGGAGCTGCTTGCCGAGGCGCACCGCGGCGTTGTCGAGGAACACCTGGTCGACCCGCTCGGGATCGATCAGCGCCTCGGCCAGGCCGTTGCTCGGCTGCACGTCGAGCAGCAGGGCCAGCGTGCCGAAATGCAGGTCATAGTCGACCAGCAGCACCTTGCGCCGCAGCGTTTCCGCCAGGATCCAGGCGCAACTCGCTGCGATGCTCGAGGTGCCGATGCCGCCGCGCGCGCCGATGAAGGCGATCGAGCGGCCGCGTTGGCCGGCCGTGTTCGCCGGGCCCTCCAGCTTGGCGAAGGCGGCATTGAGTGCCACGGCGTCGATCGGCTTCACCAGGTAATCGGCGGCGCCGGCCTCCAGGACGCGCCGGTAAAGCTGCACGTCGTTGCGCTCGCCAAGCGCGACGACGCGCGAGCCGGAACGCACGATCTCGGTCAGACCATCGCTCACCTCGTCGTAGTCGAGGGCGGGGCCGACGTCGATCACCATGAAGCGCGGCGGAGGGGCGATGGAGAGGGTGCGCAGCGCGCCGGCCAGCCCGCCGCGCGCCACGTCGCCGGTCGGCCAGCCGCGCTGGCGGGCGAAGTCCATCGCCGCCTGGCGGCTCTCGTCGTCGACCAGGTAGGCGCCGAAGAGCTCACGATTGGAATCGATCGTGTCGGCGCTCGGCTTGTCGTCCTTGTCGCCGCGCAGGTCGTCGTCGCGCAGCTTGGTCTTGACCGCGGCCATGGCTAGCTACCCTCGGGTTCGAACGCGCCTGGCAGGGCCTCTTCACCGCTTTCGAGGACATGCGGCCGCGTGCGGTAGTAGTCGTAGAGCATCGCGGCGCGCTCGCCGTCGCTGGCGCCCGTCATCGGGCCGCCGGCGACCAGGTCGCGCTTGTCCTTGACCATCACGCCGAGGTTGTGCGCGGTGGCGCAGCCCAGGCGGCTCATCGCCAGCTCGTTCGGCTTGGCGATCAGCGCCGTGGCCGAGGTGCCGAGGCAGCCTTCGGGCTCCAGCGTGAGGAGCTGGTGGGTGATCAGCAGCGCGCTCTGGCCGGCCCCGACGCGGCTCTGCGTCGCGTTCACCCCGGCCTGGTAGCCCCAGCGCTGCAGCAATGACCGCAGCCCCTGCTCGCGGCCGGCCGTGATCGCCGCCGTCGCCGCCGGAGAGACGGTCACGGAAATGAACTCGCCCGGCGCCACGTTCCGGGCGAAGAGGAAATCGGCCAACCGCGCCTGCTCGGCCGCCGAGGGCAGCACCTCGCCGCCGTCGTAGTTGACCTGGAAGGTCAGCAGCTGTTCGTGCATGACCGGCTGCGGAATGTCGACGCGTACGGCGTTCAGCCCGCCGGGCACGTTGGCGCCGTCGACGCCCTCGCATGCCATCAAGGGCAGGACCAGGAGCAAGAGCGTGGCGCGGATCAGCGCGGACATGGGGTCGCGCTCCTATTCCAGGATGAAGCCAGCGGTGCCGAACAGCCGCGTCGGCGTGGGAAATGCGTCGGGGTTGGGTGCCGCCGGGCTCTGGAACTCGCCCCGCAGGATGCGCTCGATCTCGTTCGGCGGCGCGAGACCTGCCGTCGGCACCTGCAGGTCGGCCGGATTGGCTACGGGCTCGACGACGTAGGGCGTGACGACAATGACGAGCTCGCTCTGACCCTGGCGGAACGAGTTCGAGCGGAAGAGCGCGCCCAGGATCGGCAGCTCGCCCAGCAGCGGCAGCCGGTCGATATCTTCCGATGTCGTGCTCGTCAGCAATCCGGCGATGGCGAAGCTCTGACCGCTGGCGAGCTCCACGGTGGTTTCCGCGCGCCGAACCGTCAGGCCTGGCACCTCGACGCCCCCGGTTTCGACGGCCGTGCTGAAGTCGAGCTCGCTGACTTCAGGGGCGACCTTCAAGCTGATCCGATCCTCGCCGATCAGCGTGGGCGTGAACACGAGCGAGACGCCGAACTGCTTGTACTCGACGGTGATGGTGTCTTCCGATTGCGCGATCGGAATCGGAAATTCGCCGCCTGCCAGGAAGCTCGCGCTCTCGCCGGAGATCGCGGTGAGGTTGGGCTCGGCCAGAATCGAGACGAGCCCCTCCGACTTGAGGGCGTCGATGAAGAGATTGAAGTCCACGCCGTCGGTGACGATGCTGAGCACACCGGTGAAGGCGCCACCGCCAAGCGCGGCGGGGCCTCCGAGAAAGCCGAAGCTGACGCTGCCGCCGCCGAACAGAGAGGCCCACTCGACGCCGATCGTCTCCTCCAGGTCCCGTGCGACCTCGGTCACCCGCACCCGCAGGTGGATCTGATTGGAGGCGGTGACGCCGGTGCGCAGCAGCACCTCGTCGTCGCTGCCGACGAAGGTGGCGACCACGCGGCGGATGTCCTCGGCGTCCTGCGGCGAGGGCAGCGAGCCCTCGACGATCAGCGAGCGGCCGACCGAGCGCACGGCGACGTCGGTGTCCGGGTACATCGCCTGCAGCGTCGAGTTGACCAGGTCGACGTTGTGCGTGACGTGCACGTTGCGTCCGAACACCACCTTGCCGGTCTCGTCGGCCAGGAAGATCGTGGTGTCACCGATCGCCTTGCCGAAGACGTAGACGGACTGCGGCGATTGCAGCATGACGTCGGCGATCGTCGGGTCGGCGACGAAGACGCTGTAAAGCGGCTCGTCGACCTCGATGATTTTGCCCTGGCGCAGGAACAGCTGGATCGTTCCCGTCGGCGTGATCACGCGATCGGCAGCCTTGGAAACGCTTGCTCCCGGCCAGGGCAGCGCCAGGGCCAGGAGCAGAAGCGGCAGCAGTAAGCCAAGCGCGCGTCTCACGAGGAACCTCTGCGCAGATCGATCTTCTGGGGCAGCACGGACTGCGGGTCGCCGGCGGTGCCTTGCTGGGCGGTGGGCTGCGCCGGCGAGGCCTCGTCCGCGTCGCCCTGTGCCTCTGTTGCCGGATCGGGCTTGGCGGGGGCGGCGGCATCGAGCAATTCGCCTTCCGGCCCCTCGCCTTGGCCGGCACCGATTGCCGTTCCCGGCAGGGAGATCTCCTGCACCGCGGTGCCGCGGAAGATGAAGACGGTGTGCCCGGCCGACTCCACCTCCTCCTCTTCGCCCGGCTCCGCCTCCAGCGGCGAGTAGACGGCCGAGAGCTCGTTGTCCATGGTGAACGAGGGCACCGGGCCCCGGCGCACGTCGACCAGCTGCAGCAGGTCGCCTGCGGTGGGCTCGACCGCGCTGTTCAGCGCCAGGGAGAGCCGGCCCAAGGTCTCGGCGAGCACCAGGATCTCGGCTTCCTTCGTCGACACCTCCAGGGTGACCGACTTCACCACCGCGATCTCGGGATTGATGTCGTTGATCAGCTGATCGACCGCCAGCACCTTGATGTGGACGAGCAGGGTTTCGGTGACCCCCACCGGAGCGGCATCGCCGTCGGAATAGCCGACATTCGGGGCGAGGCTGCTTTGGTGCGTGAACAGCACGTCGACGAAGTTGCCCGGGCCGACGTGCCCGGCGACGCCGGTGATCTCGGTCACGCCGATCGTCATGGCGACGCGACCCGGCGGCAGCACATAGGCGAGCGAACCGCCAAGCCCCTTGTGCGTGACCTGCGTGTCGATGATCGGCGTATTCTGCGCGATGGGCAGCTTGACGACGGTCTCCCCGAACACGATCGAGTCGGGCGCCATCCCACCCACGGGCCAGCTCTGGGCCGGCCAGTCCATCACCCGCACGTCGGCCTGCGCGATGACCGTGCCGGTCGACAGGTTGCGCGTCGCGATCAGGATGGGCTGGGTCTGCGCGGCGGCGGGTGCGGCCGCTGCCGGCGCCTCCATCTGCTGCACCTTCTTCATCACCAGGTAGGCAGCGCCGGCGGCGCAGAAGAGTGCCAGCATGAAGAGGAGGACGATGCGGCTGCGCATGTCAGAGCATCCAGGCCAGGTTGCCGCTGGCGGCGGCGATGCCGGCGCTGGCGATGGCAACGCCGTAGGGCAGGGACAGCGGCGCGGTCAGCTCGGCCACCTGCATCGAGCGGATCGAGAGGTAACCGGCCGCGAGCAGGCCGCCGAAGAGCGCGACCAGCAGGAAAAACACGCCCTGGTTCTCGGAGCCGATGTAGAGCGCGCAGGCGGCCAGCATCTTCACGTCGCCGCCGCCCAGCATGTCGCGCGCGAAGAGGAAGAGCAGCGCTCCGGCGATCAGCACGAAGGTGAAGGCATGACCGGGGCTGGGCACCAGGCCGGCGAGACCGCCCTGGTCGAGGTGGCGCAGCAGCGCCAGAAAGAAGATGGCGGCGACCAGGTCGTTCGGAATGCGCCGCTCCCGGAGGTCGCTGATCGCCGCGGCCGACACCAGGAGCACAAAAAGCAAAAAGAAATGGGGATGGGCGAGCGAACCACCCATCCCCGTTTCCGTAAACATCTTAAGACTCGCGTACCTTCGGCTGCTACCCGATTACGGGGCCGGAGCCGGAGCCGGAGCCGCAACAGCGTTCGACAGCTCATTCGACACCGAGGTGAACATCGAGTCGAGGCTGTCGCCGATGTTGCCAGCGGCGGTGATGATGGCGACCGCGATGAGGGCGGCGATCAGGCCGTACTCAATGGCCGTCGCGCCGTCTTCCTGCTTGAACAGCTTGCGGATGAAAGCGAGCATCTGAGACTTCTCCCGTTGTTAGATCACCTGTTGCGGCGGCGACACAGCGATGGGCCGCATCAAGTGCATTCCCGTAACGCCGACGATCCGGACGCTATGGGCGGGTGCGCCTCTTCTCAACGCGGGTTCGTTTCATAGTGAAATCCGTGCCTTTTCCGTCATGGCCTTAGTGGAAAGGTCGCCTTTCGGTGCGGCCTGAGACGCTAGCTGTGGTAGGCCGGATGCGTCGCGAGGGTCCACATTATGCTCTGTTGCCAACCTGCCACGGTGGAATCGACGTTACCGCCGCACGCTCGCCGACAGGGAACCGACGCGGGTCTCGGCGCGCATTCGGCGATCGAATCGGTGATGCTGACGTGGCCGAGGCCGGAACGCCGAGGTTGGCCGCCCGGTTGCCGGAGTGAACGGCCTAGCGTTTAGTTCGAACAGGGGTCCGCCCGCGGTCGGATCTGGGGAGGAGCGCCGAAGCCGGCATGGCAGGCAACGCGTCGATCCGTGCACGCCGGCCGTCGGCATTCCTGGCGACGCTCGTATTCGCAGCGTCGATCTTGTGTCTGGTCGCCGGCGTGGCGCTGTCTCAGTCGCAGACACAATCGCCGACACAGCCGCCCGCCCAGAGCCCCGCCGAGCCGCAGCCGCAGCCCGGATCCTTCGCCTATACGGTCGAGTTTCGCGGGGTCAAAGAGAAGCTGCTGGAGCTGGTGCAGCAGGTTTCCCAGTTGGTCGCGTTACGCGATCGCGAGCCGCCGAGCCGCGCCTCGCTGGAGCGCCGCATCCAGCGCGACCGGCAGCTGATCGACGAGGCGCTGCGCTCCCAGGGCTACTACGACGCGACCATCGACTGGCAGATCGTCGAGGGCACGCCTCTGCAGGTCGTGATCACGATCGACCACGGCGAACGCTTCACCATCGGCAGCTTTGCCGTGGAGTTTCCTCCCGGCACGGACCCGGCCAAGCTGAAGCAGCCGAGCTTGAGCGAGCTCGGCATCGCGATCGGCGAGGTCGCCATCGCCGACAGCGTCGTCGCGGCCGAGGGCCGGCTGATCAAGTATCTGCAGGACAACGGCTACCCCTTCGCCGTCGCAGGACCGCGCTACATCACCGTGGACCTCGGCACGCACAAGATGGCGGTGACGCTGCGCGCCGACCCCGGGCCCTACGCCACCTTCGGACCGCTCGCGATCACCGGCCTCGACCGCCTCGAGGAACCTTACTTCCGCCGTGTGCTGCAATGGGCCGAGGGCGAGCCTTTCAGCAATGCCAAGCTCGAGGAGGTGCGCCGGCGCGCGGTCGCGACCGGCCTCTTCGAGCGCGTCGATCTCGAACCTGCCACCGAACCGGCCGCGGACAACCAACTTTCCGCCCAGATGAAGGTGAAGGAAAGCGCGCCGCGAACCGTCGGCCTCGGCGCCTCCTACAGCACGTCCTATGGCGACGTCGTGGGCGGGTTCTCCGCCGACTTTTTCTGGGAGCACCGGAACATCTTCGGCGAGGCCGAGAAACTGCGCATCGAAGGCAACTTCGGCACGCTGGACCAGAGGCTCGCGGCGATCCTGCGCAAGCCGAACTATCTGCGGATGGAGCAGACGCTCGTGCTCAGCACCGAGGTGCACAACCAGGACATCGAGGCCTACCGCGAGCTCTCCGGCACGGTGTTCGGCGGCATCGAGCGGCCGCTCTACAAGCGGCTCAGCCTGACCACCGGGCTCGCGCTCGAGCTCCTGCGGGTCGACGACCTCGACCGGGAGACCGCGCGCGGCAAGCAGACCTATTTCCTGGCCAGCACGCCCACCGTGCTGAAGTGGGAGGGACGCGACAACATCTTCAATCCGACGAAGGGTGTGGCCGCGAGCCTCGGCGTGACGCCGACGATCTCCGCCTGGAGCAGCGTCGGTTTCTACTCCCTGGTCGACCTGGAGGCGTCGACCTACTACGCGCCCTGGGACGACGACCGCGTGGTGCTGGCCGCGCGCGGTCGGGTCGCGAGCCTGATCGGCGACAAGGACGGGATTCCGGCCAGCAAGCTGCTCTATGCCGGTGGCGGCGGCTCGGTGCGGGGCTATAAGTTCGACTCGCTGGGGCCGCTCGACGACGACGACGATGCGCTGGGTGGCCTTTCCCTCTTCGAGGCGAGCCTGGAGACTCGCTTCCGCCTCTGGGAGGACTATGGCCTGGTGCTGTTCATCGATGCAGGACAGGTCTACGAGGACTCGCTGCCGGAGTTCGGCGCAACGCCGCAGGTCTCCGCCGGCATCGGCTTCCGCTACTTCACCTCGATCGGACCGCTGCGCCTCGATCTGGCCTTCCCGCTGAACCCTCGGCCCAGCGATCCGTTCTTCCAGTTCTATGTCTCCGTCGGACAAAGCTTCTAGCCGCCGTCGCCGCTGGCTCTGGCTGGCACCGCTCCTCGTTCTGGCGGTGCCGCTCTGGCTGGTGGCACTGCTGGCGCTCTTCCTGGAGACCGGTCTGGGCAAGCGGACGGCCGCGGGCCTCCTCGAAGTTGCGCTTTCGCAACCCGGCCAGCAGGTGAAGATCGGCCGGCTGGAGGGCAGCGTCTTCGGCGAGCTGCGCATCGATCGCGTGACCCTCGGCGATGATGCCGGCGCCTGGCTCGAGCTCGACAGCGCGCTCCTCGACTGGGATCCCGCCGCGCTCTTCCGCGGTCGGCTCGCCGTCGAGCGGCTGACTGCCGAGCGCCTGGCCCTGCAGCGCCTGCCGCCGCCCGCGCCGCGGACCGCCGATGAGGCACCGCTGTTGCCCGAACTGCCGATCGAGGTCGAGGCCAAGGCGATCGCCATCGAGCGCATCGAGCTGGCCGAGCCGGTGCTGGGCGAGGCCGCGACGCTGACGCTCGACGCCAGCCTGCTGATCGCCGAGGCGCGCGCCGACCTCGACCTCACGGTGACCCGGCGTGATGCAGTCGGCGGGTTCATCTCCGCCGACCTCGCCTGGGAGCCGGCGACCGACGTGCTGCGCATCTCGCTGCAGGCGCAGGAGCCGGCGGGCGGCGTGGTGGCCCGGCTGGCCGAGCTGCCGGGCCTGCCGGCGCTCGATGTCGAGCTCGACGGCGCAGGCACGCTCGCCGCCTGGAAGGGACAGCTCCGCCTGGCCCTGGGCGGGCAGGACGCCCTCAGTGCCGACATCGCGCTCTCCGGCGACGCCACGCAGTCGCTCAGCCTGCAGGGACGCATGACGCGCGAGGGCACGCTGCTGGTCGAGCGCCTCAGCGGCATCGAGCACCTCTCGGCTTGGGCGCCGGACGGCATCGACCTCGTTGCCTTCGCCACACGCGAGGACGAGCGGGTGACGCTCAGCGAGCTTGCGCTTGCCAACAGCGTTTTCACCTTCAAGGGCAGCGGCAGGCTCGACGGCGAGGTCGTGCAGGGCAGCGCCACGCTGCGCCTGGCGGACGGCCGCCCGCTCACGCTCCTGTTGCCCGAGCTCTCCCTCGCCAGCGGCGACTTTGATCTTGCAGTGGAGGGCACGCTTTCGCAGCCGCGCGCGACGCTGACCTTCGATGCCGCCCGCGTCGCCTACGACCTCGCCGCGTTCGACCAGGCCCGCGGCACCCTGACGGCCGCAGCGCTCGGCGGTGACGCCTTCGACCTGGGGCTGACCCTGCACGCCGTCAATCCCATCCTGCAGGATCCGGCGCCGCCCTGGACCTGGGGTGACGGCGATCTCACCGCTGAGGGGACGCTGGCCGCCGACGGCAGCTTCGATCTGCGCCGGCTCGATCTCAACGCCCGCGATCTGAAGCTTGCCTGGAAGGGTCGGCTCAGCGTCGATTCGCTCGGCGCCGTCGCACTCTCCGACGAAAACACGCAGTCGCTCAGCTTCGCGGGGCGCTTGCCGCGCGAGCTTGGTCCGCTGGCTGAACGTCTGAGCGGCGTCGATGGCCTTGCGGCCTGGGCACCGGACGGGCTCGACATCGCCGTCGTGGCGACCCGCGAACGCGGCAGAATGACGGTGAGCCAGCTGTCGCTCGCCAGCAGCGTCTTCACCCTCGAAGGCAAGGGTGTCCTCGACGGCGAGGCCGTGCAGGGCAGCGCGAAACTGACCGTGGCCGACGGACGTCCGCTTACGCTCCTGGTGCCCGAGCTGACG
>DATEDK010000470.1:0-4978 GCA_035281685.1 Kiloniellales bacterium
GCGGTGCTGCAGCTCAGACCCGCGGTGGTCTCCTTCCACTTCGGTTTGCCCTCGCCCGACGCGGTCGCCGCGATCAAGGCCGCGGGCTGCCGCGTCATCTCCAGCGCAACGACGGTGCGCGAGGCGAAGAGCCTCGAAGCGCGCGGCGTCGATGCGGTCATCGCGCAAGGCTGGGAAGCGGGCGGCCATCGCGGCAGCTTCGAGCCCAGTGCCGAGGACGCCGGCGTCGGCACGCTGGCGCTGGTGCCGCAGGTCGTCGACGCCGTCAAGGTGCCGGTGATCGCCGCCGGCGGTATCGCCGACGGGCGCGGCATCGCGGCTGCCTTCATGCTGGGGGCGAGCGGCGTGCAATTGGGCACGGCCTTCCTCGCCTGCCCGGAGTCGGCGGCCGACGCCGTCTACCGCAAGGCGCTGGCTTCAGCGACCGACGAGGACACGCGGCTCAGCCGCGCCTTCTCCGGACGTCCGGCGCGCACCAAGCGCAATCGCTACGTCGCCGCTATGGCCGGCGAGACGAACCTGCCGGAGTTCCCGACGATGTATGCCTACAGCGGCCCGCTCATCGAGAGCAGCGAGAAGGCGGGCGACGAGGACTTCCTCTTCCTGCTCTACGGGCAAGCGGCCGCGCTCGGCCGCGCGCTGCCGGCAGCCGAGCTGATGGCTGTGTTGACTGAGGAAACCAAGGCGCTGCTGCAGCGCTGAGCTTCTTGGCGGGCACCGGCGGATCAGTCGCCCCTCGTCGGGCCCTCGCGCATCTCCTGCGCGATGCGCAACACGTCGGCGACGGCGGCCTCCAGCTTCTGGGCCAGGCCCTTGCGGTCGTCGGCGTCCTGGAAGCGCAGCTCGTCGATCAGGCGCTGCAGCTTCTCGCGGCCGAGCCAGGCGGCGTAGCGCGTGACCTCGGTCATCAGGTGCTTGTCGCGCCAGTTCTGCATGCCCTTCGACTTCACCCGGTCGGGAAAGGCGAGGTCGCGCGCCATGTAGCCGGGCACCAGCGTGATCCGCTCGCCCGGCTCCTCGAGCTGGCCGGCCCGGTGGAAGATGAAGTCGCCTTGCATGAAGACGGCCCAGCCGGCGCCGGGGAAGGCGACCGACTCGACGCGGTCGGCCGGCAGCTCCTGCGCCCAGCCGGCGGTCAGCTCCTGCTCGTCGCGGGCGCCGACCAGCCTTGCGGCCTCCGTGAAGGTGCCGCGGAAGAACTGGAAGCGGCCGCCTTTCAGCCTGCTGGGGTCGCTGACCATCAGCACCGCGTCGTAGCCGAGCGAGTCGACATGCCAGGTGTCGACCGCCTTGGTCGGATCGTCCGGCGAATAGTTCACGTAGGCCTGGAAGTGCGGGATCGAGTGCGCCACCAGCTCGGCCCCGGCAATCGCCGAGAAGTGGTCCACCAGCGCCGGCGCGCTCACCAGGTCGCGCAGGAACCTCGAGCGGTAGGCGCCGCCGGTCAGGTAGACCGAGAGGCGCCGCCCCGTCGCGACGTGAGCGTCGGTCTTCAGCGTGCGCAGCACGTGCTGCAGCGCCGCCGCGCCCTCCTCCGACAGCACGCGGAAGGGCGAGGTTATGGCAATGGGCGAGGCGGTGCGCGCGCGGAAGGTCGCGTCGTAGCCGAACTCTTCGAGCGTCCAGATCCGCTCCGGCCGGGTCAGCGCCAGGTGGCGCGCCGGATCGAAGACCGGTTCCTCGATCGTGCGGGTGATGTGCGGAGGCTTGTCGGACGGGAAGGCGAGCGGTGAGGCGAGCATGGCTGTCAAATGGGTCCCCAGGCATCAGGCAGGACCGGCCGAGGCCGCCGCCGGGCCGTCCGCGCCGGCATGCTCGGGATTTTGCCCTGGCCGCGCAAGGGAGGGGGCCGCAGCGCTGCCTTGCCGCGCGGGCAGAGCCGCGCCGGTGGAAGGCTCGGCGCGTTGCCGCGCCTCCCCGGCGTCGCTAGATTGCAATCATGCCGCTCGATGCCGGCCAGACCCGCTGGGTCCGCACCACCTGCCCGCACGACTGCCCTTCGACCTGCGCGCTCGAGGTCGAGCAGCTGTCGGCCACGCGCATCGGCAAGGTGCGCGGCAATCGCGACAATCCCTACACCGCCGGCGTGATCTGCGCGAAGGTCTCGCGCTACGCCGAGCGGGTGCACCATCCCGATCGCCTGATGAAGCCGCTGCAACGGGTGGGTGAGAAGGGCGGCGCGCGCGATTCCTTCCGCGAGATTTCGTGGGAGGCCGCGCTCGACCTGACGGCGGAGGCCTTCCTCAAGGCCGAGCAGCGCCATGGATCGGAGACGGTCTGGCCCTACTTCTACGCCGGCACCATGGGGCACGTGCAGCGCGACGGCATCGAGCGCCTGCGTCACGTGAAGCGCTACTCCGGCCAGTGGTCGACGATCTGCGTGACGCTCGCCGAGTCCGGCTGGCTCGCCGGCGTCGGCAAGAAGGCCGGCGTCGATGCGCGCGAGATCGGCAAGTCCGAGCTGGTGGTGGTCTGGGGCGGCAACCCGGTCAACACGCAGGTCAACGTGATGAGCCACATCGCCAAGGCGCGCAAAGCCAACGGCGCCAAGCTCGTCGTCGTCGACCCCTATCGCACCGGCACGGCCGAGCAGGCGGACATGCACCTGATGGTGCGCCCGGGCACCGACGGCGCCGTCGCGGCCGCTGCGATCCACGTGCTGCTGCGCGATGGGCTCGCCGACCGTGCCTACCTCGCGCGGCTGACCGACTTCTCGCCGGCCATCGAGGCGCACTTCCAGGAGACCACGCCGGCCTGGGCCGAGGCGATCAGCGGCGTGCCGGCCGCGCAGATCGAGGCCTTCGCGCGGCTCTACGGCTCGACCAAGAAGAGCTACATCCGCGTCGGCTACGGCTTCGCGCGCTCGCGCAACGGCGCCACCAACCTGCACGCCGTCTCCTGCCTGCCGGCGGTCACCGGCGCCTGGGAGGTGGAGGGCGGCGGCGCGCTCTGGGGCAACGGCTCGATCTATCGCCTGGACAAGACGCTGATCGAAGGTCTTGACCGGCGCGACCCCGCGATCCGCATGCTGGACCAGTCGCGCTTCGGGCCGGTGATGACCGGCGACCGGCGCGACCTGGGCGAAGGACCGCCGATAACGGCGCTCTTGATCCAGAACACCAACCCGGCGGTTGTCTGCCCGGAGACGGCGAAGTGCGTCGCGGGTCTGTTGCGCGACGATCTCTTCACCTGCGTGCACGAGCAGTTCTTCACCGATACGGCTGCCTATGCCGACGTGATCCTGCCAGCCACCACCTTCCTCGAGCACGACGACTATTACACCGCCTCGGGCCACACCTTCCTGCAGGTGACGAAGAAGGTGATCGAGCCGCCGGGCGAGTGCCGCTCGAACCACGAGGTGCACTGCGAACTGGCGAAGCGTCTCGGCGCCGAGCACCCCGGTTTCGCGATGACCGCCTGGGAGCTCGTCGACGCCACCTTCCGCGCCTCGGGCCATCCGCCGGCCGAGGAGGTCTGGAAGAACGGCTGGCTCGACTGCGCCGAACCCTTCGAGAAGCAGCACTTCCTGCGCGGCTTCCCGCAGGCCGACGGGCGCTTCCGCTTCCGCCCCGACTGGGCACGCATGGAAGCCTACGGCCACCGGATGGGCGTCAACACCGCGCCGACCGGCATCCCGGAGCTCGCGGGCTACTGGCCCGCGACCGACGAGGCGCAGCCGGACAAGCCCTTCCGCCTGGTGGCGGCGCCCGCGCGCAGCTACCTCAACACCTCCTTCACTGAGACGCCGACCGGCCAGGCGCGCGAGGGCCGGCCGGAGCTGCGCCTGCACCCGGCCGACTGCGCCGCGCTCGGCGTGGCCGAGGGCGACGTCGTGCGCGTGGGCAACGACCTGGGCTCGATCCTGATCCACGTGCGCCCCTTCGACGGCGTGCAGCCGAAGGTCTGCGTCATCGAGTCGATCTGGCCGAACCGCGCTTTCATCGAGGGCATGGGCGTCAACACGCTGGTCTCCGCGCAGGCCGGCGCACCGCGCGGCGGCGCGGTCTTCCATGACACCGCGGTGTGGGTGAAGGCCACCTGACCGCGCGGCCGGCGCTGCCTAGCAACGCGCGCTCGCCCCGGCGCCGCGAAGCATGCTAGGAGGCGGCATGGAGTGCGGGAGGTAGGTCGATGCCGGCACCGGGCGACAAGCGCCCCCACATCATCGTGCTGGGCAACGAGAAGGGCGGTTCGGGGAAGTCGACGACCGCGCTGCATCTGATCGTCGCCTTGCTGCGCGAGGGCAAGTCGGTCGCCTCCTTCGATCTCGACGCGCGGCAGGGCACGCTGACCCGCTACGTCGAGAACCGCCGCGCCTACATCGCCGAGCGCGGCCTGCGCCTGCCGATGCCCGAGCACGAGAGCCTGCACCGCTCGAACGCCGACTCGCGCCGAGAGGCCGAGGCGGAGGAGCAGGCGATGATCCAGGCCGCTTTCGCCCGCCACCAGGCCAAGGACTTCATCGTCTGCGATACGCCGGGCAGCGACAGCTACCTTTCGCGCCTGGCACACACCCGCGCCGATACGCTGATCACGCCGATGAACGACTCCTTCATCGATCTCGACCTGCTGGCCCGGGTGACGCGCGACGGCAAGAAGATCCTGGGGCCCAGCATCTACAGCCAGCTGGTCTGGGAGCAGCGCCTGGCCCGCGCCAAGACCGGGGCGCGGCCGATCGACTGGATCGTCATGCGCAACCGCCTCTCGCACACGCAGGCGCGCAACAAGCGCGACGTCGGCGCGCTGCTGCATGACCTGGCGCGGCGCATCGGCTTCCGCCTGGCGCCGGGCTTCGGCGAGCGCGTCATCTTCCGCGAGCTCTTCGTGCAGGGCCTGACGCTGCTCGACCTGCGCGAAAGCGGCACGCAGCTCTCGATGAGCCACGTTGCCGCGCGCGAGGAGGTGCGGGCGCTACTGGAGACCATCGCGATCCCCGGGCTGGCGGCGAAGGTGGCCTAGCGCCGTCCTAAGGCATCGA
>DATEDK010000471.1:0-5368 GCA_035281685.1 Kiloniellales bacterium
GGTCGAGATGGGGATCAGTGCCGAGGCCTGGATCCCCGCGCTCGAGACGCCCTGGAGCCAGGTCTACTTCTTCACCGCCGAGCAGCTGCTGAAGACGAAGCTCGCGACGAAGCTGACGGACTAGCCCTCCACCGCGCGCAGCGCGGGGGAGGGTTGGGGAGGGGGTCTCGACGAAGCAGCTCGAATTGTCGACACCCCCTCCCTATCCCTCCCCCATGCTCCGCATGGTGGAGGGGACGCTCCTATGGCAAAAGCAGGCGCCCATGCCTGCGATCCTCCCCGGCCTTGCCGCGCTTGCGCCGACCTTCGATGCGCTGATCCTCGACCTCTGGGGCGTGGTGCATGACGGCCAGCAGGTCTTTGCCTGGGTGCCCGGCACCCTGCGGCGCCTCAAGGAGGCCGGCAAGCGCGTGCTGCTGCTGTCGAACGCGCCGAGGCGCGAGGCGGTGGTCGCCAGGCGCAACGCCGAGATCGGCGTCGACCCGGTATTGGTCGAGGGCATCGTCACCTCGGGCGAGGAGGCCTGGCGGCACATGGCCGAGAGGCCCGACGCCTTCCACCAGAAGCTGGGCGACCGCTGCCTGCACCTCGGCGGGCCGCGCGACCGCTCGATGCGCGAGGGCCTGCCCTACAGCTTCGTCGACACGCCCGAGGCGGCGACCTGCATCCTCAACACCGGCTCGGCCGAGACCGACGGCAGCACGGCGGCCCAGGAGGACGTGCTGCGCCGCGCGGCTGAGCGCGACCTGCCCATGGTCTGCGCCAATCCCGACCGCGTCGTCATCGCCGGCGGCCGGCGCGAGCCCTGCGCCGGGGCGATCGCCGACGCCTACGAGGCGCTGGGCGGCCGGGTCGCCTGGCACGGCAAGCCCTTCCCCGGCGTTTATGCCCGCGCGCTGACGCGGCTGGACCATCCCGCGCCGGCGCGGGTGCTCTGCATCGGCGACGCCATGGAGACCGACATGAAGGGCGCGGCGGCCGCCGGCCTGCCGGCGCTTTTCATCTTCGGCGGCATCCATCACGCCGACATCATGCGTACTTCCGACATCGGTCCGGCGATCGATCGTCTCGCGACCGCGCACGGCGTGGCCCCGGTGGCCGCGCTGGAGCGCTTCCTCTGGTAGGGGACCCAGGTGCGCAAAGCGGGGCCGGAGCTCAGCGGCAGCGTCATGCATCGCTTCGAGGCGTCCGCCGCGGAGCTCTGGCCCTTCGCCGGCGACACGCAGCGCTTCAACGAAGCCTATGGCGTGCCGAAGCACCGCATCGTCGAGACGCCGCGCGCCGATGGCAGCGTCGAGTTCCGCGGCTTCGCGCGCATCGGCGTGGTCAACCTCGAGTGGCTGGACCATCCGGTCAACTGGGTCGCCGAGCAGTGGCTCGAGCACCGGCGCGACTTCGTCCGAGGGCCGCTCGCCTTCCTCAATGCGACCTTGCGCCTGGTGCCGCGCACCGACGGCGGCACCGACGGCGTCTACCAGGTGGACCTGGCAGCGCGCACGCTCTTCGGCCGACTGATCGCGGGCAAAGTGCTGAAGGCCGGCCTCGCGAACTTCCTGAAAGCGGCGGCCAGCGCCGAGCGTTACCTGGCGGGGCGGCAGACGCTGATCTTCGACTACAAGGCGCCGCAGCCGGACGAGGCGACGCGCGCCCGGGTCTCGCAGCAGATCGAGCGCATCGAGGCCTCGGGTCACGGCCACGGGCTCGCGGCGCGCCTGGTCGACGACATCTTCACGCGGCAGGAAGTCGATCTCGTCCGCATCCGGCCGCTGGCGCTGGCGAAGCGCTGGGGCGTGGCGGCGCGCCAGGCGATCGAGCTTTGCCTGGAGGCGACGCGCGCGGGTCTCTTGACGCTGCGCTGGTCGCTGCTCTGCCCGCGCTGCCGCGTGGCCAAGGCGGAAGTCGCCTCGCTCGACGCGCTGCCCCGGGGCGCGCACTGCCCGACCTGCAACATCGACTACGACCGCGACTTCGCGAAGAACGTCGAGCTCGCCTTCGCGCCGGCGCCGGCCGTGCGGCCGGTGATCGCGGGCGAGTACTGCCTCTTCGGCCCGCTCTCCATGCCGCACGTGAAGCTGCACGTGACCTTGCAGCCGGGTGAGCGGCGCACGCTGGCCGGGCGGCTCGCGTCCGGGCCCTACCGCTTCCGCACCCTGGAGCCCGGTCTGCAGGAAGACGTCGAGGTCGGCGATGCCGTGCCGGCCTTCACGCTCAAGGAACAGAGCATCGCACTGGGTGCGCCGGCGCCGCCCGGCCAATTCGTCCTCGCCAACGAGACCGAGCGCCCGCGCACGCTGGTGATCGAGGAGCGGCGCTGGGTGGAGGATGCCTTGACCGCCGAGCGGGTCTCGACGCTGCAGGCCTTCCGCGACCTCTTCTCGCAGGAGGTGCTGCGGCCGGGCGACGAGGTGGCGATCGAGCACGTGACGCTGATGTTCACCGATCTCCGCGCCTCGACCGCGCTCTACGGCCGCATCGGCGACGCCAGCGCCTACGGCCTGGTGCGCGACCACTTCGCCTTCCTCGCCGCGATCGTGCGCCGGCACGACGGCGCCATCGTGAAGACCATCGGCGATGCGATCATGGCCGCCTTCCACCGGCCGCAGGATGCGCTCGCCGCCGCGCTCGCAATCCAGCGCGAGGTGGCGGCGTTCAACCAGGCGCATCCGACGACGCCGGTCGCGATCAAGCTCGGCCTGCACGGCGGCCCCTGCATCGCCGTCACGCTGAACGACCGCCTCGACTACTTCGGCTCGACCGCCAACATGGCCGCGCGCCTGCAAGCCGAGAGCGAAGGCGGCGACATCGTGCTGGCGGCGGACTTCGCCAAGGACCCGCGGCTCGAAGAGCTGCTCGCGGGCCTCCCCACCGAGCGCGCCGAGGCTGTGCTGAAGGGCTTCGACCAACCGGTCGGATTCCTGCGCCTGCGGCCGGCGACCGCCTAGCGACCGATCCACCCCCTCTCCCACTCTCCCCCCGCGCCAAAGGCGCGGGAGAGAGGGCTGTTCGCGCGATCTTCGACAGAGGCGCCCTTCTCCCGCGCTTTAGCGCGGGGAGGGTAGGGAGGGGGGTTATTTGGTTGGCCGCCCCCGGTATAGTGCACTGCAGCGAAAGGGCGGAACCATGGCCGATTTCCCGAAGAGGAGCGTCGCCGACTGGGAGGCGCTGGCACGCCAGGAGCTGAAGGGCCGCGACCCGGCCGAGCTCGTCTGGCGGACCCCGGAAGGCATCGCGGTGAAGCCGCTCTATAGCGAGGCGGACCTGAAGGGCCTCCAGACCCTGGGCTCGCTGCCGGGCTTCGCGCCCTTCCTGCGCGGTCCGCGCGCGACGATGTATGCGCAGCGCCCCTGGACGCTGCGCCAGTACGCCGGCTTCTCCACCGCCGAGGAGTCGAACGCCTTCTATCGCGCCAACCTGGCGGCGGGGCAGATGGGCCTCTCGGTCGCTTTCGACCTCGCCACGCACCGCGGCTACGACAGCGACCACCCGCGCGTGGTGGGCGACGTCGGCAAGGCGGGCGTCGCCATCGACACCGTCGAGGACATGAAGATCCTCTTCGACGGCATCCCCTTGGAGAGGATGTCGGTCTCCATGACGATGAACGGCGCCGTGCTCCCGGTGCTCGCCATGTTCATCGTCGCGGGCGAGGAGCAGGGCGTGCCGCAGGCCAGGCTCAGCGGCACGATCCAGAACGACATCCTCAAGGAGTTCATGGTCCGGAACACCTACATCTATCCGCCCGGACCCTCGATGCGCGTCGTCGCCGACATCATCCAGCACACGGCGAAGGAGATGCCGAAGTTCAACTCGATCTCGATCTCCGGCTATCACATGCAGGAGGCGGGAGCGAACCTCGCGCAGGAGCTCGCCTACACCATCGCCGACGGCCTGGAGTACGTGCGGGCCGCGCTGGCGAAGGGCCTCGACGTCGACGACTTCGCGCCCAGGCTCTCCTTCTTCTTCTGCATCGGCATGAACTTCTTCATGGAGGTCGCCAAGCTGCGCGCCGCGCGCTTCCTCTGGGCGACGCTGATGCAGCGGCACTTCCAGCCGAAGAAGGCGGAAAGCCTGATGCTGCGCACGCACTGCCAGACCTCGGGCGTCTCGCTGACCGAGCAGGACCCCTACAACAACGTGATCCGCACGACGCTGGAGGCGCTGGCCGCCGCACTCGGCGGCACGCAGTCGCTGCATACCAACGCGCTGGACGAGGCCGTGGCGCTGCCCACCCCCGCCTCCGCGCGCATCGCCCGCAACACGCAGCTCGTGCTGCAGGAGGAGAGCGGCATCACCAGGGTGGTCGATCCCCTGGCCGGCTCCTACTACGTCGAGAAGCTGACGGCCGATCTTGCCGCGGCAGCGATGCAGCTGATCGACGAGGTCGAGGGCCTGGGCGGCATGACCAAGGCGGTGGAAAGCGGCCTGCCGAAGCTGCGCATCGAGGAATCGGCCGCGCGCCGCCAAGCCCGCATCGACAAGGGCGAGGAGGTCATCGTCGGCGTCAACAAGTACCAGAGCGGCGAGAGCGAGACGCTCGACATCCTCGACATCGACAACACCAAGGTGCGCCAGCAGCAGGTCGAGCGCCTCGCGCGCGTGCGCGCCGGCCGCGACGCGGCGGCCTGCAAGAAGGCGCTGAACGCGCTGACCGAGAGCGCCAGGAGCGGGCAGGGCAATCTGCTGGCGCTCGCCATCGAGGCCGCGCGCGCGCGTGCCTCGGTCGGCGAGATCTCCGATGCCTTGGAGCAGGTCTGGTCGCGCCATCGCGCCACCATCCGCTCGATCTCCGGCGTCTACGGCCAGGCCTACGAGGGCGACGAGGGTTTCCGTCGCATTCTTGCCGAGGTCGAGGCCTTCGCGCGGCGCGAGGGCCGGCGGCCGCGCCTCCTGGTCGCCAAGCTCGGCCAGGACGGCCACGACCGCGGCGCCAAGGTGATCGCCACGGCCTTCGCCGACATCGGCTTCGACGTCGACATCGGCCCTTTGTTCCAGACGCCCGAAGAGGCCGCGCGCCAGGCGGTGGAGAACGACGTCCACGTCGTCGGCGTCTCCAGCCAGGCCGCCGGCCACCGCACGCTGGTGCCGGCCCTGATCGAGGAGCTGCGCCGCCAGGGCGCGGGCGACATCCTGGTGGTGACCGGCGGCGTGATCCCGCCGCAGGACTACGACTTCCTGAGGAAGGCCGGCGTCGCCGCGATCTACGGCCCCGGCACCAACATCCCGCTCGCCGCGCACGAGATCCTGGAGCTGCTGGGGCAGAAGCGCGCGGCGGCGTAGTTAAACCCCGCCCCCAGCGAAGCTGGGGGAGGGGTTGGGGAGGGGGTCTCGACGAAGCAGCTCGAAATGTCGACACCCCCTCCCTAACCCTCCC
>DATEDK010000472.1:0-4124 GCA_035281685.1 Kiloniellales bacterium
GCGGGCCTGCGGTTCTGCAGCGCTTCCAGGCTGGTGTCCTCGCGCCAGAGCCTGACCGCGAGATAAACCAGGTAGGCCGCGCCCACCCAGGTCAGGACGCTGTAGCCGATCTCCGAGGCGGCGATCAGCGCGGCGACTCCCGCGGCCGCCAGCAGGCTGTGCACGGCCGAGCCGGTGAAGATGCCGAGCGCCGAGGCAAGACCGGCCGCCTTGCCCTGCGCCAGGGAACGCGACAGCACGTAGGTCATGTCGGCCCCGGGCGTCAGGTTCAGCGCCAGGCCGGCGAGCAGGAAGGGGACCAGGTGGCTCCACCCGGGGACGAAGGAGAAGAGGCTCGGCTCCATCGCGCGACACTAGCAGCGCGCCACGGGAGGGTGTGAAATGCACTGCCAGCGGGCCTGTCCGGCGGAGATGAAGGGGGCCGCGTCGATGCGGAAAGCGCTTGCGTCCCTGCTGCTGCTCATCGTGCTTTGGGGTCCGGCCCAGGCCGAGGGCGAAGCCGAGGCGCTGAAGCGCATCTTCGAGGCCGAGAGCCTCGATCCCGCCTGGTTCGCCCCGCCGCTCCTGGCGGCTGCCCCGGTCGAAGAGCTCCAGGCCTTGCGCGATCAGCTGGTCGGCCAATACGGCACCTACCTAGACGCCACGCCGCTGGGCGACGACTGGCAGGTCAGGCTGGAGCGCGCGCTGATCCCGGCCAGCATCCTGCTCGATGCCCAGGGGCGGGTCGCCAGCTTCTGGCTGGGCGTGCCGCTGGCGCTGGATCGCACGCCGGAGCTGGTGGCGGCCGACCTCGCGGCGCTGCCGGGCGAGGTCAGCCTGATCCTGCGCCGCGACGGCGAGGTGGTCTCCGAGATCGCGCCGGAGCGCCTGCTTGCGGTGGGCTCGTCCTTCAAGCTCGCCGTGCTGGCCAGCCTGAACGAGGCGATCCTGTCGACACGGCTCTCCTGGGACGAGGTGGTGCGCCTGCGCGACCGTCACCGCTCGCTGCCGACCGGCGCGCTGCAGGACTGGCCGGCCGGTGCGCCCTTTACCGTGCACACGCTGGCGGGCCTGATGATCTCGCAGTCGGACAACACGGCGACCGACGCGCTGATCGACTTTCTCGGCGTCGAGCGCATCGAGCCGCTGCTGCCGCGCGAGAGCCTGCCGCTGATGACCACGCGCCAGTATTTCATCCTGGGCGGGCTGGAGCACGCCGATCTGCGCCAGTCCTACCTGACGGCGACCGAGGAGAAGCGGCGCGGCATCCTCGTCGGCCTCAACCGCTTCCGGCCGACGCTGGGGGACTTCCTCGCCGGAGCGGCCGGGCCGGAGTTCGGCTGGCACCTCTCGGCCACGCAGCTTTGCGACCTGATGGACGAGCTGCTCGGCATGGACGTGCTGGCGATCAATCCCGGCCTGGTCTCGCCGCGGGGCTGGAAGGAACTCGGCTTCAAGGGCGGCAGCACACAGGGCGCGATCAACATGACCACCGGGCTCGAGAGCTTCGGCGGCCACCGCTTCTGCATCTCGGCCACCTGGAACGATCCCGACGGTGTGGACCTGGAGCGTTTCGCCATGCTCTACGGCGAGCTGCTGGCGCTGCTGCCGAAGGACTGAGGCTCTCGAAAACTCCCGTTGTCTTCCCGGAAAGCGCGCAGCGCTTATCCGGGACCCATCGAACGGAAAGCGCAGGACCCCGTGTTCCGCACATGCCCATCCATGGGTCCCGGCTCTTCGCTTCGCTGCGGCCGGGAAGACAATTGAGGGTTGGAAGCTATGCAGCGCGCGCCAGCGCCATCTCCGACCAGAGCGCGTCGAGGGCGGCGACCAGCCGGCGGATGTCCTCGACACTGTGCAAGGGCGAGGCGACGAGGCGCAGCCGCTCGGTCCCGCGCGGCACGGTCGGGTAGTTGATCGGCTGGACGTAGATGTCGTGCTCGGCCAGCAGGCGGTCGCTCAGCGCCTTGCAGCGGCGCGGGCAGCCGACGATGACCGGTGCGATGTGGCTCTCGTTGGCGTAGAGCGGCAGGCCGGCTTCGGCCAGCAGACGCTTCAACAGCGCGGCGTTCGCGGCGAGCTGCGCGCGCTCTTCGCCGCTGGCCTTGAGGTGGCGCACCGAGGCGAGCGCGCCCGCGGCGATCGCCGGCGGCAAGGCCGTGGTGAAGATGAAGCCCGAGGCGTTGCTGCGCAGGAAGTCAATGAGTGCGGCGGAGCCCGCGACGTAGCCGCCGATCAGGCCGAAGGCCTTGGCGAGCGTGCCCTGGATCACGTCAAAGGTATGCGACAGACCCTCGCGCTCGGCGATGCCGCCACCGCGCGGCCCATAGAGGCCGACGGCGTGGACCTCGTCGAGATAGGTGAAGGCGCCGGCCGCCTTGGCGACGGCGGCGATCTCGGCGAGCGGCGCGATGTCGCCCTCCATCGAATAGACGCTCTCCAGCGCCACGATCTTCGGGCGCGCCGGATCCAGGTCGGCGAGCTTGGCGGCGAGGTCGGCCGGGTCGTTGTGCCGGAACAGGCGCTTTTCGGCGCGCGCGTGGCGGATGCCCTCGATCATCGAGGCGTGGTTGCCTTCGTCGGAGAGCACGATGCAGCCGGGCAGCCGCGCCGCCAGCGTCGATAGCGCGGTCCAGTTCGCGACGTAGCCGGAGGTGAAGAGGAGAGCAGCCGGCTTGTCGTGCAGGTCGGCGAGCTCGGCCTCGAGCGAGACGTGCAGGCGATTGGTGCCGGAGATGTTGCGCGTGCCGCCGGCGCCCGCGCCTTCCGCGGCAAGCGTCTCCTGCATCGCCGCCAGCACGGCCGGATGCTGGCTCATGCCGAGGTAGTCGTTGGAGCACCAAACGGTGATCTCGCGCGGCCCCTCGGGCCCATGCCAGCGCGCCTTCGGAAAGGCGCCGGCCGCGCGGCTGAGCTCGGCGAAGACGCGGTAGCGCCCCTCGCCCTTGAGCCGCTGGATCTGCTCTTGGAAAAAAGCCTCGTAGTCCACGGGTCTTCTGGCCCCTCCGTCCGGCGCCTAGGATAGGGGGATGGGAGCGGCGCACCGACGCGGCCTGGGGTCGCGCCCGAGCGAGGACTGAGACGATGGACCCGGCCACCCGCGAGCGAGCCCTGGGTGCCATGCTCGGCCTCGCCGTCGGCGACGCGCTGGGCACGACGCTCGAGTTCGCCGAGCGCGATGCGCGGCCGCCGCTCACCGCCATGGCCGGCGGCGGGCCCTTCGATCTCGCGCCCGGCGAGTGGACCGACGACACCGCCATGGCACTCGCGCTCGCCGACTCCCTGGCGGCGCATCCGAGGCTCGACGAGCGGGACCTGATGCAGCGCTTTCTCGCCTGGTGGCAGCGCGGCGACTATTCGCACAACGGCCGCTGCTTCGACATCGGCGGCGCGACGCGGGAGGCGCTCGCCCGCTTCCGGCGCAGCGGCGATCCCATTGCCGGCAACCCCGACCCCAACGTCGCCGGCAACGGGTCGATCATGCGCCTCGCACCTGCGGTGATCGCCAACCTGCACAGCGAGGCGGCCGCGCTCGAGGCCGCGCAGCGCCAGGGCCGCACCACGCATCGCGCGCCGCAGTGCGAGGCCGGCTGCAGCCTGATGGCCGCCGTGCTCTTCCGCCTGCTGCACGGCGCCTCCTGGGAGAGCGCGCTCGCGGTGGAGCCCGACCCTTCCTGGCACCGGGCCATCGTGCGGCTGACGCGAAGCGGCTGGCGCGGCAAGTCGCGCGAGGCGATCAGCTCCTCAGGCTACGTCGCCGACACGCTGGAGGCGGCCTTCTGGTGCGTCGACCGCTCGGCCGGCTTCGCCGAGGCCGTGCTGCTGGCCGCCAACCTTGGCGACGACGCCGATACCGTAGCCGCGGTGACCGGGCAGCTCGCCGGCGCGCGCTGGTCGCGCGCCGGCATCCCCGCGGATTGGCTCAGCCAGCTCGCCTGGCGCGAGCGGATCGAGCAGGCGGTGGAGCGCCTGTTGGCCTAGGCCGCCTTCGCCAAGCCCTCGTTCTTCGCGAAGACCAGGCCGTCGTCCAGCGCCTTGGCGAAGCGGTCGAGCATCTGATCGATCTGCTTCTCGGTGATGATCATCGGCGGGCAGAAGCCCAAGGAGTCGACCAGTGGGCGGATGATCAGGCCGTGCTCGGTGGC
>DATEDK010000473.1:0-7169 GCA_035281685.1 Kiloniellales bacterium
CGGCGCCGCACTTGGGGCAGAACTTCGCGTCGGCCGGCATGGCCGCGCCGCAGACGGTGCAGAACATCGCTCCCCCTCTCCCGCTCTGCTCGGCTCAGCGCTTCTCCGCCCGGTTCATGCGGTTCTTCACCAGATCCTCGACCACGGCCGGGTCGGCCAGCGTCGAGGTATCGCCGAGGTTGCCGTGGTCGTTCTCGGCGATCTTGCGCAGGATGCGGCGCATGATCTTGCCCGATCGCGTCTTCGGCAGGCCGGGTGCCCACTGGATCAGGTCGGGCGAGGCGATCGGGCCGATCTCCTTGCGCACCCAGCCGACCAGCTCGCGGCGCAGTTCCTCGGTCGGTTCCGCTCCGGAAACCAGCGTCACGTAGGCGTAGATGCCCTGGCCCTTGATGTCGTGCGGGTAGCCGACCACGGCGGACTCGGCGACCTTCGGATGGGCGACGAGTGTGCTCTCCACCTCGGCCGTGCCCATGCGATGGCCCGACACGTTGATCACGTCGTCGACGCGGCCGGTGATCCAGTAGTAGCCGTCGGCGTCGCGCCGGCAGCCGTCGCCGGTGAAGTACTTGCCCTTGTAGGTGGAAAAATAGGTCTGCTCGAAGCGCGCGTGGTCGCCGTAGACCGTGCGCATCTGGCCCGGCCAGGACTCGGCGATGCAGAGATTGCCTTCGGTGGCGCCGGAGAGCTCCTTGCCCTCGCCGTCGACGATCACCGGCTTCACGCCGAAGAAGGGCAGCGTTGCCGAGCCCGGCTTCAGCTTGATGGCGCCCGGCAGCGGCGTGATCAGGATGCCGCCGGTCTCCGTCTGCCACCAGGTGTCGACGATCGGGCAGCGCGCGTCGCCCACCACGTTGTAGTACCAGAGCCAGGCTTCCGGATTGATCGGCTCGCCGACCGAGCCCAAGACGCGCAGCGACTTGCGGCTGGTCTTCTTCACCGGGCCCTCGCCGTCGCGCATCAGCGCGCGGATCGCGGTCGGTGCGGTGTAGAAGATGTTGACCTGGTGCTTGTCGATCACCTGCCAGAAGCGCGAGGTGTCCGGGTAGTTCGGCACGCCCTCGAAGACCAGCGAGGTGGCGCCGTTGGCGAGCGGACCGTAGACGATGTAGCTGTGCCCGGTGACCCAGCCGACGTCCGCCGTGCACCAGAAGATATCGCCGTCGTGGTAGTCGAAGATGTACTGGTGCGTCATGGCGACGTAGACCAGGTAGCCGCCGGTCGTGTGCAGCACGCCCTTGGGCTTACCGGTCGAGCCCGAGGTGTAGAGGATGAAGAGCGGATCCTCGGCGCTCATCTCCACCGGCGGGCAATCCGATGCGGCCTTGGCCATCTCGTCTTCATAGCTGAGGTCGCGGCCGGCGACACGGTTCACCTGGGCGCCGGTGCGGCTCACCACGAGCACATGGCGCACGCCGCCAACCTTGGCGATGGCTGTGTCGACGTTGTCCTTCAGCGGCACCTTCCTGCCGCCCCGGAGGCCTTCGTCTGCGGTGATGACGAAGTCCGACTTGCAGTCTTCGATGCGGCCGGCCAGGGAGTCGGGCGAGAAGCCCCCGAACACCACCGAGTGGATCGCGCCGATGCGCGCGCAGGCAAGCATCGCATAGACCGCCTCGGGGACCATCGGCATGTAGATGGTGACGCGGTCGCCCTTCTTGACGCCGCGCGACTTCAGGACGTTGGCCAGCTTGCAGACGAAGCCGTGGAGCTCGCCATAGGTGATGTGGCGCGCGTCCTTCGGGTCGTCGCCTTCCCAGATCAGCGCTACGTCGTCCGCCTTGGTCGGCAGGTGGCGGTCGATGCAGTTGTAGGAAACGTTGGTGGTGCCGTCGTAGTACCAGCGGATGTGCACCTTGCCTGGCTCGAAGGAGACATCGCGCACCTTGGTATAGGGCTTCATCCAGTGGATGCGCTTGCCCTGCTCGCGCCAGAAGCCCTCGGGATCGGCCAGCGACTGCTGATAGAGCTTCTTGTACTTGGCTTCGTCGACCCAGGCGTTTTCGGCGTAGCCCGCCTTCACCGGAATCAGCGTCTGTTCCGTCATCCATTCACCCCCTGTGCGCCAGCCCTCTCGTCGGGCCTTGGCCGGCATGATGCAGCCTCCCCTTGCCCGAGACAACGGCAGCGCAGCGCGCGACGTCAGGGGCGCGATCGCCGCCTCTCGTGCAACACCCTGGTTTCCGAGTGCGTTATCCCACCCCGACGGGCTTCGCTGCGTCGCGGTGAACGGACTTATGGACTAGCGATTATGGAGAATTGATAATGTCTCTTTCGCTTTATGGACGAGGCTCCATGCCCTGGCCCTTCGTCAGCGACCGCCGCAAGCGCAGCCGGCAAGCCAGCTCCCAGGCGACCGGGTCACGCGCCCAGGCTCTCATCCACCGCCGCTGGTCGCTGCGCTTCGAGGACGCGGCCCGCCTGGCGCTGGCGGATCTCGCCGACCTGCTGGCCGCGCTCCGCGCCAGCCGCGACGAGCAGCAGCGGGCGCTCTGTCTCGCCGGAACCCGCGACGCGCTCGACCGCATCGAGGAGGCGAGCCGGGACCCTGCGGTGGGACGCGCCTGTCAGCTTTTCGGCCAGATCCTGGGCGCGCCCAGCCAGAGCGTCAGGCAGCGGCTCGACACGGCGGCGCTGGCGCTGGAGACCCTGACCTTCATGGTGATCGCCGACGACCAAGGCAGCCGCGAGCGCGCCGCGCTTGCGATGCGGCAGCTCGAGCAGGCGGCGCGCCAGGCGGAAGCGGCCTAGCGAGGTGCCTCAATCCTCGCCCACCAGCAGCACCCGGTCCTCGTCGTCCACCTCGACCGCGAGCTGCGCCAGCGCCTGGCCCTGGCAAGGGCCGGCGACGCAGTGTCCGTCCTCCAGGCGAAAGAGCGCGCCGTGCGTCGAGCAGAGGAAGTGCTGCCCGTCCGGCGCCAGGAAGCGGTCAGCCGTGAACTCTAGGGGCGACCCCAGGTGCGGGCAGCTGTTCTCGTAGGCGAAAACCCGGCGGCCGTCGCGATAGAGGAAGATCTCGCGCGGATCGGCGTCGGGGCCGAGGTCGAAGCCGCGCGTGCCGCGCTCGGGCAGCTCTTCCAGCCGGCAGAGCCGCAGCTTCACCCTTTGAGGCCGCCCATCTTGGCGATCAGCTTCCAGGCCTTCTCGTCCACCGGCGAGACCGAGAGGCGGGAGTGGCGCACCAGCAGCATGTCGGCGAGCGCCTTCTCCGCCTTCACCTCGGCCAGGGTCACCGGCCTCGGCATGGGCTGCAGCGGCTTCACGTCCACCATGACGAAGCGGCCGCTCTCGTCGCCGGGATCGGGGTAGGCCTCCTTGGTCACCTCCATGACTCCGACGATCTCCTTGTCGTCGCCGGAGTGATAGAAGAAGGCCTTGTCGCCCTTCTTCATCGCCTTGAGGTTCTGCGCCGCCTGGTTGTTGCGCACGCCGTCCCAACCGGTCCGGCCTTCCTTCACCAGCCTCTGCCAGGAATAGGTCTCGGGTTCGGACTTCATCAGCCAATAGGCCATGGCAATGCCTCCTTGCCGCCGTCTCCTTGTATCCGGTCTGCCGGTCGGTCGCAGAAAAAATGCAGGATCGCGCTGTGCCGACTGACTCCTCCCTGGGAATTCCGGCGGCAGCGGACCAGCGCTCGATCGCCTGGCACTGGTTGGTCCTGGCATTGGTCTGCGCGCTCGTCCTCGCCAACTACCTCAGCGATTTCGGTTCGCTGACCGACCATGAAGTGCTGGTCGGCGGCATGGCGCACCAGATGGCGCGCGACGGCACCTGGGGCCAGCTGCTGATCGGCGACCATGACTGGCTGGAGAAGCCGCCGCTGCCGCAGTGGCTCGCCGCCCTCTCGCTCGAGGCCTTCGGCGCGCCGCCGGGCGCCCCCGAACGGGAATGGGCGGTGCGCCTGCCCTCGGTGCTCGAAGGTATCGCGATGGTCCTGCTGCTGGCGGGACTGGCGCGATACCTCTACGGACCGGCCGTCGGCCTGCTGGCCGGGCTGATTGCGACCACGATGCACGGCCTCTTCATCTACGCGCGCCTGGCCGAGGGCGAGATGGGGCTCTGCCTGACCGTGGTGGCGGGCCTGGCCGCGGCAGCGCGCGCGCTCGACGCGCCGCCGGCGAGCGCGGAGTTCCGGCGCTGGCGCTTCCTCTTCTGGGTCGCCGTCGGCGCCGCCAACCTGATCAAGGGACCGCTCTTCGGCGACCTGCTGATGGGCGGCGCGCTCTTCGCCTACTGCCTCTGGCAGCGCGACTGGCGCCTGCCGCTGCGGCTGTTCTCGCCGAGCGGCCTTGCCGTCGCGGCGGCGCTGGCGCTGGCCTGGCCGCTCTGGATGGGGAGCCGAGGCGAGCTGCAGCTGCTGCTCGACCAGTGGATCGGTGACTTCGCCGGGCGCTTCCAGGACTCCGCCTACCACGACGAGACGCCGCCCTGGTACTACCTGGAGGCCATCGCCGGACACCTGCTGCCCTGGTCGCCCCTGCTGCTGCTCGCGCTTCCACTCGCCTGGCGACGGCAGCGCGAGGCGGCGCGACGCGGAGCGACCGGTCCCAGCTTCAACCGCGAGCGTTACCTGCTCTGTTGGGTCTTCGCGCCGATCGTGCTGCTGAGCTTCGCCACGCACCGCCACCATCACTACGTGCTGCCGATGCTGCCGCCGCAGGCGATCCTGCTCGCCGCCGCCTTGCCGGCGCTGTGGTCCTGGCTCGCGGCGCGGGAGATGCTGCGGCGGGCCTGGCTGCCGCTGCTGCTGCTGGCGGTCGCTGTTGGACTGGCGGCAGCGGTCCTGCTGCTGGACGACGATCCCGAGATCGGCCCCTTCGCGTTGGCCTTCGGACTGGCCGGCATCGCCGGCACGGTGGCGTTGGCGGCGGCATTGCGGTTCGGCCGCACGGCGATGCCGGCGGCGAGCGCGCTTCTCGCCTTGCTGGCGGCGCTCTTCTGGGTGTTCGGTTCGGGGTTCATTCCGCGCAACGATCCCTCGGCAAGCGACACGGCCTTCCTGCTGCGAGTGGACGCGCAGGTGCCGCCGGAGGCGCGGCTGGTGCTGGCGGGCGGGCTGGCCGTCGCACGCTTCGATTTCTACATCGGGCGCCCCGCCGAGGGCCTCTGGAATCCGCGGAGTCTCCCTCAGCAGGTCGAGCCGGGGGAGACGCTCTATGTGGTGACCCGCGGCGCCTGGGAGCCGGCGCTGGAGGAGCTGGGCCGCATGGAGCGGCTTGACCGCAGCCCGCTCTCGCGCTTCGGACCGGACCCCGAGATGCTCTACGGCCTCTATCGCGTGGAGGTCGCGGACTAGCTGCCGCCCCTCCTTGTCTCTCTCGGGCCGCCTCCCCTAGTCTCAAGGCGGGAAAGGACGAGGTTGTCATGACGAAAGTCGCTCTCAAGCATGCCAAGCGTCATCTCGATCAGCTGGTGGACGATACGATCGCGAGGAATCAGCCTGTGGCGATCGAGCGCCCGGACGGCAAGCGGGTCATTCTCGTCTCACAGTCGGACTACGACGCCTTGCTCGAGACTGCGCACCTGATGTCGACAGCCGCCAATGCCGCTCGCCTCTCGGCAGCGATCCGAGCAGCCGACGCAGGACAGCTGGAAGAGCATGACCTGCTTCCGTGAGACTGCTGTGGGCAAGTGAGGCGTGGACCGACTATTTGCACTGGCAGGCGAATGACCCGTGGATGTTGCTTCGTGTGAACGAACTGCTGCGAGAAGCAATGCGGCAACCTTTTGGCGGGATCGGCAAGCCGGAGCCGCTGAAGGGAGCCTGGAGCGGCTGGTGGTCACGCCGTATCGACCGCGAGCATCGGCTGGTCTATCGCGTCGTCGGTAAGGGCGCGGAGCAGCACATCGAAGTTGCGCAGTGCCGCTTTCACTATTGAGTGGGCGCTAAGCCCAAAGGGAAGAGTCATGTACCTGCAGCTGTCCACCTGGCCGGAGGTCGAGTCCTATCTGAAGACCTCGAACGCCTGCCTGATCCCGATCGGCTCGACCGAACAGCACGGCCCGAACGGCCTCGTCGGTACCGACGCCCTCTGCCCGGAGATCCTGGCGCGCGGCATCGAGAAGGAGACCGGCTGCCTGGTCACGCCGACGATCTCGGTCGGCATGGCGCAGCACCATCTGGGCTTTCCCGGCTCGATCACGCTCAGGCCCACGACACTGATCGCCGTCGTGCAGGACTACGTGAACTCGCTCGCCCGCCACGGGCTGGAGCGCTTCTATTTCCTCAACGGCCACGGCGGCAACATCGCGAGCGTCACCGCCGCCTTCTCCGAGATCTACGCCGAGTCGAGCCTGGGCACGGCGGGCTCGAACCGCCCGGCGGTGCGCTGCAAGCTGCGCAACTGGTGGGAGGCGCCGTCGGTGAAGACCATCTCCTCGCGCCGCTTCGGCGGCAGCGAAGGGAGCCACGCGACCTGCTCGGAGGTCAGCCTCACCTGGTACGCCTATCCGGACCGCGCCAAGCCGGGCCATCCGATGTCACCGGAGATCGCGCCGAACGGCCAGATCTACGATGCCGCCGACTACCGCCGGCAGTTCCCGGACGGGCGCATCGGCTCCAACCCGGCCCTGGCCTCGGCCGAAGCGGGCGAGGAGCTGTTCAAGGCTTCCGTGCCGGAGCTTGCCAAGGACTACCTGGAGTTCGCCGGCGAGAGATAATCTTCGCTTGGGCCTTGCCATTGCGGCGCGCAAGGGCCATTGGAAGCATCACGCTGCCCGGTTGCTAGACTATGGGTTACGGACCTCCGCTTCCCTCGTCGCTACTCTGCAGTCCACCCCGCCTGGCACTCCTGCCCGGCGGCTGAACATCTTTCGAGGAGATGCGGATCATGCCTATCGGTACCGTCAAGTGGTTCAACAGCACCAAGGGTTTCGGTTTCATCCAGCCGGAAAACGGCGGCAGCGACATCTTCGTGCATGTCTCGGCGGTGGAGCGCGCCGGCCTGCGCACGCTGACGGAGGGCCAGCGCGTGTCCTACGAGGAGCAGCGCGACCCCAAGCGGGGCAAGAGCTCGGCTGAGAACCTGAAGGCGGTCTGAGCGCCGTTCAACCCTGGTCGGCGCGAGGAGCTCGCCATGGCGTTCAAGACGAACTATGGCCAGCAGCGCAGCGATCGGCGCCGCACTCAGGATGCCCGCAAGCAGGAGCGGCTGAAGCGTCGCGAGGAA